>DUZG01000038.1 GCA_013349585.1 Nitrospinota bacterium
AAACATGTCCGCCTATGCGACTGCGTTAAAGGTTGGTAGCACTCTACTGGTACTCAACCTGATTGCAAGCGGGGCCACGTTGCCAGACATTGAGTTGGAAAATCCTGTTGACGATGTACTGCGAGTATCCCAAGATAAAAATGCGACCCTGAAAAGAAATTCCGGCAATTCGATTACAGCATTGGAAATTCAAGAAAGCTACCTTGAAGCCGTTGAGAGAAATTATTCCGGAGGAAATAAAGAGTCTGGCTGGATCATTCAAGAATGGAAAAGAACTCTTGATGAGTTTAAACACAACCCAGAAAAATTATCAGATAGAATCGACTGGGCTATTAAGGAAAAGCTTTTCACGGAATTCATGGAAACTGAAAACATGGATTGGGACGATCCCATGCTACAAAGCCTAGATCTGGAATATCACAATCTCGACCCCGACCGAGGTTTGTATCGAGGGTTGGAGCAAGAAAATGAGGTTTATTCCTTATTAACGGAAGAAGAAATTTCGCGAGCTATTGAATTCCCCCCTGAGGGAACCCGTGCAAAAATTCGCGGCGAAGCAGTCCGCAAGGAAAGTGAAAATATAAAAAGCATCCATTGGACAGGAATAGAGTTTGAAAATGGAAATATTCTGGATTTAACAGGAGTAATCAGTCAGGATGACGTTGAAAAAACTCATGCAACAGGATAGAAATATTTCTTTTAAGCAGGGTAACAATCCATTATGGAAAGTATTGAAGACAGACGGGAGGCGGCGACTTTTTTGCCCTGCTAGACAAGTCCGGCTATAACTTGCAGAACTTTCTGGATAAGCTGCCGGTTAACGGAAACTCATCCCTCTCCCAGCGGACGACTGTTCTTGCCTTTCATTATGAAGACGGAATTATTGTTGCCGGAGATCGAAGGATCATGGCAGGTAGTACCTGATGTTTGAGAGATGCGAAAAGGTTATTCCGGTCGATGACTATTCACTTATGGCTGTGGCAGGAGTGCCAGCCATTGCGCTTGAGATATCACGAATAATTTCGCAATATTTCGAGTATTATCGACGAACACAGATTCGGTCAATGAGCCTTGAAGGAAAGATTAGGACATTTTCAAAACTACTCAAAGAAAACCTGACGGCTTCAACTAGCGGACTCACTCGTGTCAGCCCTATATTTGCTACCCACGATATTGAATCAGGCAAACCTTCTATCTATTATTACGATATGATGGGAGTCGAGTTTCAGGTTCTTTCTTTTACTGCTACGGGTGCCAGGGGCGGGGCATATCCGCGATGTTCTTGAGAGAGGAAATCAGTGAGGTCCGAAACCTCTCGCTGAAAGTTGTGAAAAAAATGCGGCTGCCATCGCCATGAAGTTATTGCATGTTGCCGCTCAAAAAGATAACAAACAGGAAAATGTGATTTCTAACGTTCAAATTTATCCTATCCTAGCTTCGGTAACAGAAAATGGATATAAGTTCTGGAGCGAAGATCAATTGAACCGGCTGGATTCTATGTCCAGAGAGGAATAATAGAAATGCTTGTAGAAAACAGTTATAAGTTCTGGAGTGAAGATCCACTGACTTGGAAGAAATCTGTCCAGAGAGGAGAATTGGAAAATGTTTGAAGAGCCGTATCGCTGGATGGAGGCGGTATCAACCCGTCACAATTACGTTCAAGAAAAACTAAAAATGGGCCAGCCTGTTATGGCGGTTCCTTATAATGAAGGATTGTTGATTTTCGGGTTTGCTCCCCAGCCTGGAAAGATTTTCGAAGTTTATGATCGCATTGCTCTTGGCGGTGTGGGTCACCCAGCCGATGTAGAAAGGCTGCGAATGAACCTGTTGGACATGGCACACCTGGAGGGTTTCAACCGATCAGCACAGGATGTTACCTCGGCTCGCCTGTTGCAGTTTGGTATTGCTCCGGCTCTCAAACAAAATTTTGAAGAGATTCAAAGAGCTCCTTATATTATACGCATGCTGCTTGTAGAACTAGATAACGAGGGAAACCCTAATTTTTTCCGCATGAATTATGATGGCCATTGGGGAACTTTTAAGAATGGCACCGCCATTGCCGGGGAAGAAAAGGTGATGGACTGGTTACAAAAAGAAATCCAGAAACAACCTTTTGCAACCTATTCCCTCGATAAGGCATTACAGCAAGCCTGTAAGTTATGGGATGAAAGTAGAAAACTGGATTCTGATGATGAAGCTAAAAAAGATATCCCTGAAACTTTGCAAGAAGCTTTTGATCAATGGTATCTTGAAGGAGCTGTGCTAACCGAAAAATCGACGCGTAAAGCAATTTATCGGCCTATTAGTAAAGACGAGATTGAAAGACTAAAGTCCTCAGCAGTTTGATTATTCTATACACAATAGATGAACAAAACAGGAGCCAATGAGATGGAAATGAATGATCCCTTAAGAAGGGAAGAAAAAAAAGAACCCAGTCCAGATCGTGATAAGTCAGGGCCAGCCAGCCCCGATACTTCTCGACCCGGTAGAGATAGTTTGCTCAAGCGCATGAAAAAAGTTGATCCGAAGCAATCCGAAAAATATAAGCAACGAACTGGCCAATGAAATTTCAATCCGAACCCAATACATCCGCAGGGGAATTTTTTGAGTTGTTGGAAAATTCCGGTTATCGCTGGCCTGCAAAATTAGAAGGTACTGCAAAGCAACACGGATTCACGGTTCCACAGGGAACAACCGTTCTTGCATTCCATTTTAAAGGCGGCGTTCTCGTTGCAGGTGACCGGCGGGCAACTGCGGGCAACAGCATCATGTATGAGCTATGCGACAAGGTTATTCCTATTGACGACCATACCTTGATGGCCATTGCAGGCGTACCGGCAACGGCTTTTGAAATGGCTCGCGTTCTTTCCCATAATTTTGAGTATTATCGAAGGTCTCAACTCCAATCGATGAGTACCGAAGGTAAAATTCGCGCCCTCTCCAAGCTTTTGAAAGAAAATGTCGGGATGGCAGTTCAAGGCCTGGGTGTCGTCAGCCCTATTTTCGCGACCTACGACCCCGCTCTGAAAAAAGCCAGAATCCATTTCTACGATATGCTGGGAGCTGATTTTCAAATTCGCACCCACACCGCAACCGGATCGGGATCACAAATTATTCGCGGTATTCTCGAACACGAAGATCTATGGGGAGAAAAACCGCTTGCAGAAAGAACCCGCGAACAGGCTATGACTCTGGCTATCCGACTTCTGCAAACCGCAGCATTGTTCGATTCTGCTACCGGCCAAGCGCGACCAGAGGATGACATTTATCCCACCCTCGCAACACTAACTGAGGAGGGATACCGATTTTCAGATGAAGATGAAACCGCAGAAATTTTCAAAACCTCCACGGCACGCGGTTAATAATAATCCATGAAAAAAAGAATTTTTGGAATTGAAACGGAATACGGTCTGCTGGTTAAAGACAATAATGACAATGACTTTCGTCTCGACCCCATGGAGATTGCCAACAAAATAAAGAATCATATCTTCTCTAAAAAACTTGGGGTTCTTGATCTGCATTACCGTGCCAACGACGAACCCCCTGGCAACGGCGGATTCCTTCTTAATGGCGGCAGGCTTTATATAGATATGGGGCACCTGGAATACGCATCGCCCGAATGCTCTAACCTTGTCGACCTAATCACCTTTGATCGCGCAGGCGACATGCTTATTCAGGACGCCGTGGAAGAGTTGGGTTGGGCCGACAATGTATCGTTCATAAAAAATAATGTTGACCTGGAAACCAACGCAACGTTCGGGTGCCATGAGAATTATCTCGTCGGGCGGGACTTCCCTTTTGATGAAGGCGAAAACCTGAAACTACTATCCTCATTTTTGACAACACGACAAATCTATTGCGGTACCGGGCGCATTGGTTCCTGCGATCCAAATTCGTTTCGCGATTGGGATGGTGTCTCGCCGCAGGGAGCAGTAGACGAGCAAGTTGATTTTCAGATTTCACAACGTGTAGATCATATCCCCAACGAATTTCATCGATGGGTACAATACAACCGCGCCATCGTAAATACACGCGATGAGCCATTAGCGGACCCCAGCAAGTACCGGCGCATTCATCTTCTCGTTGGCGACTCCAATATGAGCGAGTTTGCTACAGCCATGAAAATGGGCACCACCACTCTGATACTTGAAATCATGCAACTGGGTGTGGCAAAAAAGGAATGGATTCTTGCCGATTCCGTTCAGTCCATGCGTTCCATTTCTCGCGATCAGGAATTCAAGTGGAATGTTACCCTGGCTTCTGGTGCCCCTTCGACAGCGTTGGAGTTACAACTGGATATGCTGGACACCTGCAAAAAACATCTCGCCGGGACAAATCAAGAAACAGACTGGATACTTGAAAATTGGGAATCGGTATTGACCGATCTGCCCAAAGGACCCGAAGCCGTATTAGGTCGCGTGGACTGGGCCAGCAAATATTGGATGCTCAGCGAATTTAAAAATGAAGAAAATCTTGACTGGCACGACCCTTGGCTAAAAAGTCTCGATCTCGAATACCATAATTTAAATAAAGAAAACGGTTTGTTTTGGGGATTAGAAGCCAGCGGCGATGGTTTTCGCAAAACCACGGATACCGCAGTAGATTATGCAAAGGTAAACCCTCCACGCGGCACTCGTGCCCAAGGCCGTGGTGAGCTCATTAAACTATTGATCAACCAACACTCACATATGAGCTACCTGATCGACTGGATCGGATTCCGTCTCAACAAAACCGATGATCCTTTTTTGATGCTCGACCCATTTATTACTTACAAAGAAGATGTCATCGAGCATATGAAACAATTTGAATCTAGTTATTCACCTGCTAGCAAAAAAGGGCAGGATGAATAACGATTGTCTGTTTTGTGAAATTAGCGCAGGGTCTATTCCATCAGATAAGGTTTATGAATCTGACACGTTATTTGCTTTCAATGATATCAATCCTCAGGCACCAACTCATATTCTGATTGTCCCGCGTGCCCACCACGCCACCTTGCTGGATGTAGAAGAAACCGACCATGAAGTAATGGGTTCTATCATTACTGTTGGCAATCAGTTAGCAAAAGAACGCGGACTAGACAAATCCGGCTATCGGCTTGTGGTAAACTGTGGAGAGGGAGCCGGACAATCCGTTTTCCATATTCATTTTCACCTTTTGGGCGGTCGCCCTATGCAATGGCCGCCGGGCTAAACTCATGGTCAGTGCAGAACAACTCTACGAAAAACTCAAAGATATCCATGTTGGCAACCCCATCTGCCAGTTTACAAAAGAGCACTGTGAGCTGCTGCTACCAACTATTGAGCGCATTGAAAAACTCAAGCGCGAGAAAAATGCCATTATCCTGGTGCACAATTATGTAGCACCGCAAATTTTTTACAGCGTTGCCGATTTTACAGGTGACTCATATGGACTGTCAAAAAATGCAAAAGAATCCGATGCCGATATTATCGTTTTCGCCGCAGTTCGGTTCATGGCAGAAACCGCTAAAATACTCAATCCCGAAAAAACAGTGCTCGACCCAAATCCAAATGGGGGTTGTTCACTAGCCGACGGCATCACCGAATCCGATGTTATTAAATTACGGCAACAGTTTCCCAGCCATACTTTCGTCTGCTACATCAACACCACCGCAGCGGTGAAGGCACAATGCGATGTTTGCGTCACATCATCCAATGTTTATAAAATTATAGAAAAAATACCGAATGATAAAATCTATTTTCTCCCTGACAAATTGATGGGGGAAAACATAATTCAAAACCTTAAAGCAAAAGGCGTTAATAAAGATATCCAGTTATGGGATGGAACCTGCTACGTCCACGAAGAATATCAACCTGAAAGTATCGACGAAGTACGACGAAACTTTGAAGATGTCGAAATTCTTGTCCATCCCGAATGCAGTTCAGCGGTGGTCAACAAAGCCGATTATGTAGGTAGCACTAGCCAGATGCTCAACTATGTACGCGAATCTAAACAAGACTCTTTCTTCCTGCTCACCGAGTGTGGATTGACCGGAGTCCTGCAATCCGAATTCCCCCAGAAAACCTTCGCAGGCAGTTGCACGATGTGCAAATATATGAAATCTAATTCACTGGAAGACATATTGAACGTCCTCGAAAATCCAAGCCCACAAAGTATCATCGAAATCGCCCCCGAAACGCAAAAACGTGCCCTTCAATGCGTAAATCGCATGTTTGACTACTCAGTCCACTAGCTTGGAAGGCAGATAGATCAGCTAATGGGAGTTTTTTAGCCTTTTACTATAGATTTACTAGCATCCCCGCCTTGCAACATACCCCTTGTTTTTTCGAGATCTATAAGACCTATTAAATAAAGGCTTAAGTCATTTTTTTAAGCCGCCGATAAGATAATACAGGGCATGGATCGCCCGTATTTAAACATCTTTTCGGGGGAGGATGACTCAATGGTTGAAGGCACTGGCAGTTTAGGAAAATCAGTTTTAAATACCATCGCTCGACAGGCGCAGCAGAATTTCAAATTGGCAGATACCGATAAGTCGGGTGGACTCGATAAAAATGAAGTTCAAGTCCGTGCAGAAAGAATGGGACAGGGACAAAAAATTATCGATAGTTTTGAGTCCATTGACACGGATGAAAACGGTGAACTGACTCAAACTGAATTACAGGCTTTTCGCCAGGCACAAGGCGGTAATAATCCCGAACAATTATTGAGTCAACTTCAAAGTATTTTTGAACAATCTGGAATTAACACAGGCAGCATCGTAGATTTTTTGAGCAATCAGGCATCTAAGGATAACTCACTGAATTCACTCCTACGTGACAGCACTAACCTCGATGCTTTGGTCGAATCTCGGATAAATGAAATTTTCACTTCAGCAGGTATAACAGGTGCAGCACCTGAAGATTTAACCTCACAAATTTCAACAATTATCTAGCCCACCTTCTGGCGATAGAACGATTCCCTTCTTCCTGCAATTTTATTTAAGCATATGAACAGGAAAGCTCTCCTACCTTTCTAAAAGCAAAGCAATCCCTGTTCGCTCACTACCATTCCAACCCATTACCAGCGGCGCTTCGCTACTTAGAAGAGGCGTTTTACGGCGTTGCCAATATCTTCAGCCTTTCCGTCCAGGAGTTTTTCTGGATCGCCAATGCCTTTTTCGAATTTCCCTTTCAGATCTTTGGCGACGCCTTCAATCGTTTTTTTAGCCTGATCAAAACCAAGAGTTGCCAACGGCTTTATCGATATTCTGCCGGAGAGCAGTGACAATTTTATTTGTGACTTCCCCAGGTGTAGCACCGCCCTTATCCTTCCCTATATCATTCAAGATCAAACCAGGCAGACTCACTGACATAGACTTACCCTTCAAGAAGAAAGCACTGACATTGATCTTGCCATCACTAATAATTAGTTTCTTCTGCTTTTTATCAGACGGTTCCTTTTCCTTTTTTTTATAAGGGTCGGATTTTGAAGGTGTGGAATACGAATCTACATTCTTTTTAATTGCGTCGATATTACTGTTTTATCCAAGCTGACTTTTATCTTCGTAATTTCAGAACCAAAGTGCTCAACTACTTCGGTGATGATAGAGTCGAGAGATGAGAATAGAAGGAACGCCAGCATCACACCGACAACCCCCAAAACCCCACCAATAATAATAATTTTTCACATTAAAACCCCTTTAAAGTTAATCTATTTTTTCAATTAATGTGATAGTAAACGATCTGATTTTTTCTCTTTTTAATACATCTTCTTAAAAATGATCGGGAGGATGATTGCTAGCATGACTACCATGCCAATAAAATGTTCCCAACTTTGAAACATATATATCTCCCTTATTTTACAATTTTAACTATTTTGGTCCGGTCATTTTTTCAGGCCTTACTTTTTCATCGAACTCCTCAGCAGTCAACAATCCCAATGCCATGGCAGATTCTTTCAGGGTGGTATTTTCCTTATACGCTTTTTTGGCAACCTTTGCAGCATTATCATAGCCAATATGCGGATTGAGTGCGGTGACTAACATGAGCGATCCGTTGAGGTGCTTTTCTATTTGTGTTTTGTTTGGTTCGATTCCAACGACACAATGATCGTTGAAAGATCTACATGAATCAGCGAGGAGACGAATGGATTGCAACAAGTTGTAAATCATTACTGGCTTGAACACGTTTAGTTCAAAGTGTCCCGATGAGCCGCCAACGTTGATCGTGGTGTCATTGCCAATTACTTGCGCAGCTACCATGGTCAACGCTTCCGACTGCGTGGGGTTCACCTTGCCTGGCATGATTGAACTGCCAGGTTCGTTCGCGGGTAAAGAGATCTCGCCAATACCGCATCGTGGTCCAGAACCCAACCAGCGGATGTCATTAGCAATTTTCATAAGAGAGCAAGCAATGGTTTTCAGCACTCCACTGGTTTCAACTATTGCATCGTGCGCCGCAAGTGCTTCGAATTTATTGGGTGCCGTAACAAAGGGACAACCAGTGATATCTGAAATCTGTTTCGCAACTTTTACAGGAAAGTCGCGATGCGAGTTGAGCCCAGTACCAACAGCCGTTCCCCCCAGTGCAATCTGGTACATACGTGGCATACACCCATTGACACGGTCAAGCGCATATTCTAATTGGGTGGTATAACCGCTAAACTCCTGCCCCAACGTGAGGGGCGTCGCATCCATTAAATGGGTACGCCCGATTTTAATGATATCTTTGAATTCGGTAGTTTTTTTTCGGAACGAATCGGAGAGTGTAGTCAAAGACGGAATCAAGGCATCACGAATGCGTTCAACCGCCGCAATGTGCATCGCAGTTGGGAACGTATCATTGGAAGACTGGCCCATATTTACATGATCGTTAGGGTGCACCGGGTCCTTAGAACCTATCACTCCTCCTACCAATTCAATGCCTCGATTGGCGATAACCTCATTGCTGTTCATGTTCGATTGCGTCCCACTACCTGTTTGCCAGATCCGTAACGGAAAATGTTCGTCGAGCTTTCCATCGATAACTTCATCAGCGGCTTTAGCGATCAAGTCTTTGATACTTACCGGCATCAAACCCAGTTCAGCATTGACCATAGCGGAAGCTTTTTTAAGAATACCCATTCCACGAATGAGCTCGCGAGGCATAGTCTCTGCGCCAATATCAAAGTGGATAAGCGACCGCGCGGTTTGCGCACCATAATAGCAATTGGTGGGAACTTCGATTTCCCCCATGCTGTCCGTTTCTGTCCGGGTTTCCATTTTTCTTCTCCTTAATTTTTAAAATAGTCTGCCGCTTCCGGCATCTGTTCTTCAATATAGATTCTGAATTTTTTTAACAGTCGCTGTTCCGCCTGACGGACTGCCTCACGGGTTACCCCTCTTTCGTCCCCGAGTTCCTGTAATGACATTGGGGATTCTGAAAGCACTCTTTTTTCTAAAATTTCAATTTCTCCCGGTTTCAATTCCGATTTAAATCCTTCAATTTTTTGCTGAAGAATTTCACGGAACTGGTCAATCTCAACTCTTTTTTCAAGCGACTTACCATCGCTCAAAGATTGTGCCGGGGTCATGGAGCTATCAGCACGGGTCGGGGTATCCATAGAGACATCGACGGCGCCAATGCTGGCTTCCACATCGATGATTTCACCTTCATCCACTCCGAAATGTTCTGCCAGCAACTTGGTGGAAGGGTCAAACCCTTCCCGTTCCAATCGTTCTTTTTCCTTTTTCAAGTTGAACAATAATTTCCGACGGGAATTTGTAGTACCCACCCGAACCAACCTCCAGTTGTCCAAAATATATTTCAATATATAAGACTTGATCCACCATGTAGCATATGCTGATAAGCGAACTCCCCGGAAAGGATCAAAATTTTTGACGGCTTTCATCAAACCAACATTACCCTCCTGGACCAGATCCATGAGGCTCTGCCATTCACGTTTAAAGGTCATCGCAATTTTAACAACAAGCATCAAATTAGCCGTTGTCAACTGGTAAGCCGCATTGACATCCCCCGTTTCCTGTAGGCGGATCGCCAATTCCTTTTCTACCTCTTCCGAAAGTATCGGGTATCTTTTTGCCTCCTGAAGATAGGCCGCAAAAGGGTCGAGAGGAACCAGCCTCTCTTCGCGCCGCACAGCGGGTACCAGAGACTTCTTTTTACTCTTAATTTTTTTAGGCTTGTCGTTCATAGATTAGAAAGCGCTTTATTTTTTTGGATTATCCCAGGTTGTATCTTCAAGTCTTTATCTTTACAATAAGAACATGGCCCGTTTAGCATTATTTGGAATTGCAGTTATTATTGTTATTTTCGTTGCTCGCCTGATTTTCCCATCGAGTTCCAAAGAGCCTAATCCAACAGAAATGGTACAGGACCCCAATAACGGCGTGTACATCCCAAAAACAGAAGCAATAAAAAAGACGATTAACGGCAAAGAGTATTATTTTTCAAGCGAACAAAGTGCCGAAGATTACATCAATAAAAATTAAAAAACAACGGATTGAAAACGGTAACACCTTTTCATACCCGGCCTGAACAAGTTTGCCCTTCGTATTATAGCAAATGAATTCACTTAAATCGGAGAAACAGGAACCCCAGATATGCGCATTAAAATTTTAGAAAATTTGATTAGAAATAAATATTTAGCGAGATTTATGGTTGCTGTTTTAACGTTATGTTTTCTGTTCCTTAGTGGCCCAGCCCAAGCGCAAGAAAAATGCCAACCTTTGGATAAAAAGCGAATTAAAATTGAAGGTTATATTTCGAAAAAATTCCGCAAACAACGAAAAGCAGTTTTTAAGGAATTTACCGAATTGGGTCACTCTCGAGCCGCACTCAGAGTCTACCCTATGGGAGAAACTTCCAAGGTGATTGCTATTGGAAAATGCGTTCCCGTGCATATTGCCCAACATGTCATTAAAAAAGCCATGGAATACAGCACCGGGGTTGAAAGCCTCGTTCAACAACAATTTGTCCACGGTCACTGGATAGGTGTTGGGGTCACCATGTTTGATGAGCCTTCCCAGCAACTTGTTTCCTCAGAACAGGTTCAGAAAATGTTGAACCCCGATCTTTCTAACGAAGAATTTCACAAGCTCTACCTGCAGTTTTCGGTCCCTAATGCCTTGACACCCTTTTTCGGTTTGCAGGTTCCAAATGTAAAAACCGCCCAACCGGCCCCCTAACGGGGTGAGAATATTAGAAAAAAAAATACCTGCTCTCTCCTTAACAGATACTTGCCTGTTGGCCGCACGCCTATCTACCGTCTAGCTATCACGGCGAACAAGGCGGACAGCATGTGAAATGGTTTTATCATTTTTCTCGTACCAGTATGGGCAACCGTTGGCGTAGAACATTATCTGCGCTTCTTTGCCGCGGGTAGAAGATGTCCATGTGCAGTTGGCCGCCCCCACCGGGAACACCGAATCCAAATAAATGTCGCCATCTTTAAAATCTTTATTTAGTTTTTCCTTATCATAAATGGATGAAGCTTCATGGATGGTAGGAATCCGCCAATCGCTGTATCCCCCTGCCTTTTTTTCGTTGGATTCTTTCATATATTCTTCCGCTTCTGAATAGGAGACCACTTTATCCAAATCCAGGCGCGAATCATTAGCCATCCACGTCACGCTGGTTACCGAATCATAAATTGTTCCATCATCTCTTTTTAGAAATCGTGATTTTTCGTTACCCATATTTTCCTCTCAAAAAAAATATCGGGCAATTTCTGCCCGACACGTATTGGTTTTTAAATGAAGCTACATTTTAACCTATGCTGGCTTCATTTCAAAACATGTAGCCTGCTTACTGTTAATGATATAGATCTGGACGGCGGTCTTTGAAGATTTCATTTTTGGAGTTGAGATATTTATCCCTGGCTTTTACGAGGTCAACGTCAACGATATGAACCTCTTCTTCAGTTTCTGATGCTCGGATGAGTATGTTTCCATCAGGGTCAACCACCTGACTCTGCCCTATGAAAATTAGTTTTTCTCCGGGAATACGTTCTTCTTCTCCGACCCGGTCTGCTGTGATGGCGAATATGCGGTTTTCCAGACAACGCGTGATCATAGCTTGCGGGCAATGTGGCAGGACTAGATTAGACGGGTGCGCTATGATTTCCGCGCCTTTTAAAGCAAGCGACCGCGCAGTTTCCGGGAAACGCCAGTCAAAGCAGATCATCACACCGACTTTTACACCGTCAAGATCAAACACCGGAGGCGCATCTTTGCCAGCATGGAAGCAGGATTTCTCAGAATCATATAGGTGGATTTTTCTGTAATGGCCGACTAAACCCTTTGGCCCCACAATAACAGAAGAATTATAGACGCAATCGTCTTCTATTTCGACCAGCCCGGCAATAAAATGTGCATTGTATTTTTTTGCGAGGGAGATAAGGAAATGAGTAGTCTTGCCACTAGGAACAAGCTCTGCATAATGATGAGCTTCATCCATATCTTTAAATCGATAGCCCGTAGCGAAAAGTTCAGGCAGAATAAACAAATCTGCCGCTCTTCCAGCCAGCATTTCTTCGATCCGATTCAGGTTGCCCTGAACGTTTCCAAACTCAGGACGGTTCTGGACGATTGCGACTTTCATAAGAACAAGGCCCCGTCTTGAAGAATTTCAGGAGGAATTTAGAACAATAGCGAGATCGATTAATTGAGCGCATGCTGAGTGCTTAAAGCTGCGAAAATTTATTTCTATACAAATGGTCGATCAAAGTTAAAGCCACCATAGCTTCTGCAATGGGTACGGCCCTTGGAGCAACACAGGGATCGTGTCGGCCTTCGACTCTAATTTCAGCTTTCTTACCCTGACTGGAGATGGTGTTTTGTGCCTTGTTGATTGACGAGGTCGGCTTTACAACGAGTTTTACAACGATATCCATACCGTTTGAAATTCCACCTAAAATGCCACCAGCATTATTAGTCTCAGTTACCACCTTTTTATTTTTCAGAGCAAACACATCATTGCATTGAGAACCGGTCATGGTTGCCGATTGAAATCCGACACCGATTTCGACCCCTTTTACCGCAGGAATACTCATCACCGCTTTTGCCAAGTCGGCATCGAGCCTGTCAAATACCGGCTCGCCCAATCCAGCGGGGACCCCTTGCGCAATCACTTCTACAATGCCCCCCAAAGAGTCACCCTTTTTTCGAGCTCTTATTATGGCGTTGACCATTTTATCGGCCATTTTAGCATCAGGACAGCGGACGATATTGTTCTCTATTTCTTTGTGGTCAATGGTTTGAGCGACATATTTGCCAACTTGCCGAGTCAAGCCAATAATTTTTATTTTTTCACGAGCCAGAAGTTTTTTAGCAATAGCACCTGCGGCAACGCGTCCAACCGTTTCTCGTGCGCTCGATCTGCCACCACCACGGTAATCGCGAAAACCATATTTCATATCGTAGGTATAGTCGGCATGTCCCGGTCGATACAAGTCTTTAATCAACTCGTATTTGGAAGAATCAGCATCTTCATTTTCGACTAACAAAGAAATTGGCGTTCCCGTGGTTTTACCGTTGAACACCCCGGACATGATTTGAACTTTGTCGCCTTCTTTTCGTGTTGTGGTGACTTTGCTCTGCCCCGTTCGGCGCCGGTTGAGCTCAGACTGGATATCGGATTCTTTGAGGGATAAACCCGCAGGGCAACCTTCGACAACAACGCCAAGGCCTCGGCCATGCGATTCCCCCCAAGTTGTTATTTTAAACAGTTTTCCGAAAGAGCTGCCTGACATAAGCTTCGAGATATGGAATTAATTTTAGTTGCCGGGAAAACTTGCAACAGAGTGCAAGCCTATTTATCTAGCGATCTAGATCTAACGCATTGAAAAATGAAACTGTTTTAACATGCAAGAGACGGTCGCCCACACGACTGTCTAAGTTTGCTAGCCACGGAGGGTTGAAATGGACCACTTAGGGGAGTGGAATCCCTTTCCATAAAGACTACTGGGGTTCTTCTGCTTCTCTTGCTGCCTCTTGCGCTTCATGTTCGTCAACCAATTCCCTCAGTTCTTTTCCCGCCTTGAAAAAAGGAACCTTTTTTGATGGAACATCAACTTTTTGTCCAGATTTCGGATTACGCCCAACCCTAGCATTTCTTTGCCTGATACGAAAACTCCCAAACCCTCTTAATTCGACTTTTTTTCCTTCAGCCAATGAATCGGTAATACTTGAAAAAACTGTATTAACGACAACCTCGGTCTGTTTTTTAGTCAGATTAATTTGGTTCGCTACTTTTTCTACAAGTTCTGCTTTGGTCATTTAAAAGTCTCCCCCCCCACGGATCAACAATTTTAATGATATTGAAATTGGATTTTAAAAATTATATCATTCGCAATAATTAAGTCAAGTCCTTTATTTTAATTGAGTTAAGAAGATTTAGGTCTGTGATCGATCAGCAAAAAACGCCTAAAATTAGCCCATACGAACGAGTTTTAGAAGCTAGAAAAGTTGGAAAGCTCTTGGCCGGCGGAATATCGACAGATCATTGTTTTTATTGAGGAAACCAAAGATATTGTAATCGTGGTGCAGGTACAGACGAAAAGGCCTGAGTAAGGTTTTTAGAAACAACAGTTTGCATCAACCAGTCCATAAATGGGACATCTTCTTTTTCTTCTATGATGCTTGGGTGACCAACAATGCCAATTTTTTTTCCTAGAATTTCCTTGGTTTTTTCCAGCCCACCAAACTCATCAATCAATTTAAATTCAAGCGCTTGTTTACCAGTCATGACTCTTCCATCAGCAAATAGCTTTACTTCATCCTCAGAGAGATTTCTCCCCAGCGATACTGCTCGCACAAATTGCTGGTGCACATCGTCTACCACATTTTGTAATAGTTTGCGTTCTTCCGGCCGCATGGACCGAAGCGGAGATCCGGAATCCTTAAATGCTCCGCTTTTGATCACTGCGGGCTGCACGCCAATTTTTTTAGCAAGTTCTTCCATGTTATTGAAAGCCATAATGGCACCTATGCTTCCCGTCAGCGTACCAGGATTGGCGATGACATAGTTTGCAGCGCAGGCGATATAATATCCACCCGAGGCCGCAACACTGCCTAGCGAAGCATAAACAATTTTATTGGCGTTTTTAATTTTATTGATTTCATCATAGATCTCCTGTGCCGGAGCCACTGCGCCACCCGGTGAGTCTATGCGAACAATGATAGCTTTAATTTTGGGGTCTCGGCGGTACTTCGATAGTTGCCGGACTATTTCAGTGGAATCCATCAACATGCCGTTGACATGAACCAAAGCGATTTCACTGTTTGAGGTTTTCCAACCGTTCTGCATAAGTCCACCCATTACGGATGCCGCAAAAAAGAATGCGCATATACCTAATGTCCATTTAAAAAATTTTCTCAAAAGTGACCTTTCCGACTGGGGGAGAATTTTCCGTGCTCAATCAAACCCGGCCTCGATCGAGGCCGGGTTTTCGAGTTTACTCTTCTTTAAATGCTTCCATATCTACTTGTTCCTTTTCAATTTCGGAAAGGTCCAGGTTTTCTGTATGAGCTTTGATGCTCAAGGCAATTTTTTTGTTGGCGATATCTACCTTGATCACTTTTGCTTTGATCTCATCATCGATTTTTACAGCTTCTTCAGGATCGGTGATTTTTTCAGAACTCAATTGCGAAACATGAATCAAACCCTCTAGTCCATCGCCAAACTCAGCAAAGGCACCAAAGCTTGTTACTTTGATTATTGTTCCTGTAACTTCTGTTCCGATCGGATAATTCCCTGCAATTTTATCCCACGGATCCGGTAGTAATTGCTTAACACCGAGGGAAATCCTGCAGTTATCTTTATCGATACTGAGAACGACTGAGGCAATCCTGTCTTTTTTCTTCAGCGCTTCAGAAGGATGCTTAATTTTTTTCCAGCTCAAGTCAGAGATATGGATCAACCCGTCAACACCATCTTCTAATTCAACAAATGCGCCAAAGTCGGTCAAGTTTCTTACTGTACCATCAACCTCTGTACCAATAGGATACTTATCTTCAATTTTATCCCAAGGGTTCGGCTCAATTTGTTTCATGCCCAGTGAGATTCGCTTCTTCTCTTTGTCCAAAGTGAGGACAAGAGCTTCCACTTCATCACCGATAGCAACCATTTTACTTGGATGTTTGACGTGCCGACTCCAACTCATTTCTGAAATATGCACGAGACCTTCGATACCTTTTTCCAGTTCGACAAAAACGCCGTAGTCTGTGATGCTGACCACTTTGCCTTTAATTTTTGTCTCCACTGGGAACTTGGAATCGACATCAACCCATGGATCGGGACTGGTTTGTTTGAGCCCCAGTGAAACGCGTTCTTTCTCTTTATCGTATTTAAGAATCATTACCGTTACTTTGTCGCCAATCGAGAACATTTCGGAAGGATGGTTGACCCGGCCCCAAGACATATCAGTAATGTGGAGCAATCCGTCAATTCCGCCAAGGTCGATGAACACGCCATATTCGGTAATGTTTTTAACAATTCCTTCAATGAGGTTGCCTTCGCCCATTTTCTCAAGCGTGCCAGATCGAATCTGTTTGCGTTGTTCTTCCAGAAGAATTCTGCGAGAGAGAACAATGTTGCCACGCTTTTTGTTCATCTTGATGATTTTCATATCGAACTTTTCGCTGATCAGTTTTTCCAGATTGCGAATGGGGCGAAGATCGATTTGTGATCCCGGCAAAAAGGCTTTGAGTCCGATATCGACTGTAAGTCCGCCTTTTGCCTTTGCTATAACGGTACCCTGGATAATTTCATCTGCCTCGTAAGTTTTAACCAGATCATCCCAAATTTTAATTTTATTGGCTTTTTCTTTCGAGAGAACGACATTGCCATCGTTGTCTTCTACCTTCTCCAGATAAACTTCTACTTCGTCACCAATCTGTAGGTTTTTTCCGCTTTCAGGAAACTCAGAAAGAGAAACCATTCCCTCTGATTTAAAGCCTACGTCAACTGTGGCGAGTCCCTTGGAAATAGCGATGACCTTTCCCATAATTATTTGGGATGCCTTAAACCGACCGAGGCTCTCGTTAAAATATGTTTCCATCTCCTGATAGACGGATTCTTCACTGGCCGTCAGCCCTTCCAACTCGGCCTTATCATCCGCGTTCATTTTCGCTAAAAGCTCTTTAGGTATTTTCATGACCTGCTGATTCTCACTTTCTATAAGGTTATTAAATAATTTTAGATATCTTTTTTTAAATTTATTTGTTCCATAACTTTTTCAATGACTTCTTCAATAGAAAATTTTGTAGTGTCGATATTTATGGCGTCCTCTGCTGGGCAAAGGGGTGAGATGGCACGGGTTCTATCTTCATGATCTCTTTGTTTTATCTCCGCAATGATATTTTCCAGATCAACATCCTGATTTTTTACCTTCAATTCCAAATACCGCCTTTTACCGCGCTCTTCTGCATCCGCATCCATAAAGAATTTCAACTCTGCATTCGGGAACACCTGGGTGCCAATATCACGACCGTCCATCACCACGTTTCCCGACTGACCGATCTCCTGCTGTTTAGCAACGAGAATTTCCCGAACTCTTTTCTGCGCTGCGACTTTTGCGGCGCCTTTTCCAACGACTTCATTTTTTAGCAAGCCGGTGGCATTTTCTCCGTTGACCTTCACTTGCTGCCCTGCTGGGTCGGCTACAAATTCGATTTTCAATTGTGTTACCCATTGGCCCACGGCATTTTCATCAGCCAGGTCAATGTCTTTTTTTTCCGCAGACCAAGCAACCGCTCGATACATCGCGCCGGTATCGATATAGCGGTAGTTGAGCCTCTTTGCTATAAATTTTGCAACCGTACTTTTACCGCTGCCTGCCGGTCCGTCTATGGCTATGATCATTGCGTTAAATTACTTTCAGCCGGTATTTGTTAGCAACAGTAAAAGCTTCTTCTAAAGCCTGCCCATCCTTTTTTTCAATCACATCTCGTATATCACTCAACGTTTTCTGAAATCGATCTATCAAGTCCAGCGAATGCATTTGATTCGAGAGGCAGATATCACGCCACATCACCGGATCGCCGGACGCTATTCGGGTGATGTCTTTCAATCCTGCTCCTGAATAGGCAGTGACCTCATGATCCTGCTTGGTGCGCAAAGCTCCGAGAGTGTTCATCAACGCATAAGCGACGATATGAGGTAAATGACTCACCGCACCAAAAACAAAATCGTGCTCGTCCGCATCGAGTATTAGCGTGTCCATACCCACCGATTCCCAAAGAGCACCGACTTTTTCTAGAGCATGAGCATCGGTTTTTGGTGTTGGCGTTAAAATGCATTTCGCGTCGAGATACAAATCTTCCCGCGATGCTTCCAAGCCCGACTTCTCACCGCCGGCAATGGGATGCGAACCAACAAAGAAAATTCCCTCTGGCATCAATTTGTCCGCTTCGTGAACCAGTGGCCCTTTCACCGAGCCTACATCGGTGATCACAGCCCCCGGTTTCAGATGTGGCAATAAACTCTCGATCGACGGAACGATACGAGATACCGGCGTACAAAGAACTATAAGATCGGCAACTTTTACGGAATCTGCCAAGTCTGCGGCGCAACGGTCAATAATACCGAGAGACTTGGCTTTTTCCAGATTTTCACGATTGCGACCGAACCCTGAAATTTCTTCTACAAGATTGTATTTGCGACAGGCCTTAGCCAAAGAAGCCCCTAAAAGGCCAACACCAATGATGGTCATTTTTTCAAATAACTTCATGCCCGCTTCAACCCCTGTTCAGGATAAGAACCTAGAACTCGCAAAAATAGAGTTCGTTTGC
>DUZG01000039.1 GCA_013349585.1 Nitrospinota bacterium
AAATACCTCCATTTCGGTTACGAGTCTGGCAACCAGCGCGTATTAAAACTAATGGACAAGGCAACCAAGCTCGATGCCATAGAAACCAATCTGCGCATGTCTTCTGATGCAGGGATTTGGAATCACTTAATGGGCTTCTTTGGCTTTCCTGGTGAAACCAGTGAAGAAGCAGATGACAGCAAAGCCTTTGTTGAAAAAAATAGCGCACATATTCATTCCCTTGGTTTCATGACTTTTGTTCTGGGGAAATACAGTCCCATTGCATTCGAGCCGGAAAAATACGGACTGACCTATCACAAAAATCCGGAATGGGATTTAGCGTTAGACTATTATTTCACTACCAAAGAAGGACTCACCATTCAAGAAGCTCTTGACGTTTTCGATGAGTTCGAGCAAAACCACAATACGAAATGGGACTTAAGAACCTGTGTTCGCGAATATATCTTCCTCTACATCGACCAATACGGATCGAACAACCTGCCACAACTACAAATGACCGAAGGCCAACGCCACCAAATGCAACAACCCGCTATCGGCATGGTCTAGCACGCTACGTGGGCGGGTAAATAGTTCGGGGCTCTTAAAGCGATAACATCCAACAAGAAGGGGTTACCCCACCCCTTCCACTCGTCATCGCGAATTTATAAATTCCTTCTCCCCTAGAGGGAGAAGGTTAGGATGAGGGGGGAGTGAATATGCTATGTTGAGTTAGCTAGTAAACAGTTGAAACAATTTGAAGTTATAGTAAAAAGTGGACTTGCCCTTTGAATTAAATAAGGAAAACATACGCCGCATGTGGTTTATTAAATGGCTATTAATAACGGGGAAGATCAAAACCTACCCGACACCAATATGCGCAGGACATAAGCTTCAAGGCACCCTCTGATTTTACTACTCCTCACAATGATAAAGTTAAACTTAAACCGCCCTCTAAGCCATTCACCATCATTATCAAGATAATTATAAGTAAAGGAAGATCGCCCCTACAAATGATCTTTCAGGCGTTGACTAATTCCATTTTTCGCTCTTGGGGTGCTTCCCACATGCACAACATTATTCTTTGAATCATAAATTACATATACGCCTTTTTTATCTGGCGGCATTTAATGGTTTTCTTCGCTCTGGAAAGTCCTGTTTTTCAGCGCGTAGCAATTTTTTGAATAACTCTTTTACCTTTTTTTGAGTTTCATTCATAAGACCGATCCTTATTTTTAAAGAAATTTAATTTCCTGTTTCATCATAAGCAATCACATTTTCATGCTCGTTGGGGTCGTTGCGGGAAACGATTGCCAGCGCGGGCTCGGTTTCGCTCAGGTTGACCGGCTTATGAGGTACACCGGGTGGGATGTAGATAAAGTCGCCTTCTTCATTGATGATGGATTCTTTCAGATTTTCACCGAAACGAGTCTCAACTCTTCCCTTCAAAAGGTAAATCGCTGTTTCAAAATCTTTATGGTAATGCGCTTTCGGCGAGCTGCCAGGAGGGATCACCACCAAGTTCATGGATAATCCTTTTGCGCCTGCGGTCTTTTTTGAAATGCCAACGTAATAAGGTAGGTTTTGTTTTGTATTGATGGTTTCTTCGGGGCGGACGGTTACAACTTTTCTTTTTAAATCTAGACTCATATTTCACCTCCTGTTGAGATGAAATTATACTCCAAACCTCTGGGTGTTTCGTTAAGCCATTAAATTTCGATATAGAGACCGTCTTCTTCGCGGGCGACTTTATAGATGGGTGTGGTTTCAGATCGGTTCCATTTACAAAAACCTTTTCTAATATTCCAGGCGCATTCCTCTTTGGTGCAGAAGGCAAACATGCCTCGGAGCACCCCTTTTGACAAGCTACCCTCGCAACTCTTGCATAGGTCAGTAATACAATAATATTTCCCCTCAACTTGGAACAAACCTAAGATATAGTCGATTTCTGTATAAGGGTGTCTGAGGTTAATTCGCTTACCTTTCCCCTCTTCTGGTGCGTCTGAAACTTCTGATAGTTTGACTTTAGACATTAAGGTTAATCCTCAGGCAGGTAAGGACCGTATCGGTCGCGATAATATTTTTCAAGGTCCCAGCGAAACTTGCCTTTCAGGTGAGGCAGTTCTTCGCCTACTTTATGGTCGAAGGTAACATACTCTTCTGACTTTTTTTGTACTTCTTCGTCTCTTTTGACATTGGAGTCGAGATAGGAATCTCCTAGGCACGAAGTGCCCACAATGAGTTTTTGTCCTCTTTTAATCCATCGACCCAACATGAGCCGTTCTTCTTCTGTTCCAGGTTCTATTGCCATAATAATTTTCTTTTTGCTCGAGTTGTAAAGGGCATTTCTGAAAGCCTCAACCAATAAGGGCACTGGCCCTTTTTTGTCAGTTGAAGCCTCAACCTATTTCATCTAAACTTAGCCCGGTTGCAATGTTAGGGTTCAATAAGGTAGCATAGATGCTTATCCATTTACAATTTTGTCGTGAACCCTATTTAATTAGAAGATTAGAGGAATATTATGTCATCGGAACAACAGGCAGAAAAAACTGCGGAAGAATATTTTAAAGACGGGCTGGCTTTTAGCAAGCTGGGCGATGACCGCAGAACATTTGAGTCTTATAAAAAAGCCATTGAACTTGATCCAGATCATTTTATGGCGCATTTTAATATTGCTATTCGCTATGGCAAGCTTCGCATGAACCTGGAAGCTTCAAAATCTTTTCGGGAAGCTCTTCGTTTGAAACCAGAGGCACCGATGGTGCATTACAGTCTGGCTGTGGTGAGCAACCTTATCGGCGAGATGGAAGAAGCATTCAAACATTATAAAGAAGCCATTCGCATCAACCCGGATTTCGGGCGGGCACACAGTAATATTGCCATGCTTTTTTATGGCCTTAAATACGGAAAAGAAACGATTCACCACCTTGCCAAAGCAGCAGATATTTTCAAGGAAACGGGCGAAGATTTCATGGAAAAAAATGCCCGTGACCTGATGCAGGAATGCGGTTCGGAGTTTGGTTTAATACCAGAAGACTGCTTAACCCTCGAGGGGTAGGCCCCTCGGGCCGACAGGGCTGAGCGGGTTCTGCAACACTAGGGTCTTTGTGGTTCTAGAAATAGTTATCTATTAATTTAACAAAAGACTGCCTTTGGAATTTGATGTTGCAATACTTGGTGGTGGTTCGGCGGGGTACGCTGCCGCATCTTCCGCCCAATCACACGGCGCTCGGGTAGCTATTGTAGACCCTGGCCCATTAGGTGGACTCTGTATTTTGCGCGGATGTATGCCTACCAAAACCATTCTCCGTTCATCAGACATCATTTCTTTGATGCGTCGCGCCAATGAGTTCGGCTTACTACCTGTTGAAGCGGGCGCCGATCTCGCCGCTATCAATGATCGCAAAAACCAATTGATTGGGGAATTTGCCGATTACCGCGTCGAACAATTGAAAGACCCTCGCTTCACTCTCATACAAGAAAAAGCCGAGTTTATCTCCCCCAATGAAGTGCAGGTGGGAACATCTAAACTTAAAGCCAAATCATTTATTATTGCCACAGGTTCTGTGGTTGCCGATTACCCCATACCCGGATTAAAAGAAACCGGATATATCACCAGCGATGATGCTTTGACAATGCGGGAGGCCCCTGAGTCGATCATCGTTTTAGGTGCTGGCGCTGTTGCGGTGGAGCTTGCGCAGTTTTTTCTACGCATAGGAACAAAAGTTACTTTGCTACAAAGAAGCGGTTATATTTTATCGCAAGGTGATGAAGGTCTGGCGCGTCCCGTAGAAGATCGTTTTCGCGAAGAGGGAATGGATCTTTTTACTGGGACAAAAATTATAAAAGCCGCCAAAGAAAATGGACGCTCTGCAATCTATTTCGAACACGAGGGAAAAGATAAACGTGTCGAAGCGGAAACTATTCTTCAGGCTTTAGGGCGCAGGCCGAATATTGATGGACTCAATCTACAAGCCGCAGAGGTCAAAACAGATAAAGGTCGCGTCACGGTCGATGGAGAAATGCGCACCAACCAGAAAAATATTTTTGCCGTAGGCGATGTCAATGGAATCCATGAGGTGGTTCATATTGCCATTCAGCAAGGGGAAGCAGCCGGATTCAACGCATGCAACCCTGAGACTTCGAAAAAGGTGGATGACCGTTTAAAAGCGTCGGTTGTTTTCACCGACCCCGCGGTAGCCAGTGTGGGTTTGAGCGAAAAAGAATGCAAGGCGGCAAATATTGATTATCTTGTGGCATCGCATCCATTCAGCGATCACGGAAAATCTATGTGTCTTGGGGAAACCCACGGGCATGTGAAAATTTTATGTAATCCTGTGAGCGGTGAGGTGTTGGGGGGGCACATCGTAGGGCCTGAAGCGGGAGAGTTGATTCACGAGATCATCACTCTCATGTATTTTCGCGGCACAGTAAACGACCTAATGAACATCCCGCATTATCATCCTACTCTTGCAGAGATTCTGACTTATCCTGCTGAAGAGCTAGCGGATAAAATAAAGTAATTACATTTCTTCCAGCTTGTCTGCCAGCCGATCCATTTCTTCCTGACTATTTAATTCTGTCGCGCAAAGCAAGAGGCTGTTTTTTAATTCAGGATAATGTTGCCCCAAGGGATAACCTCCGGTGATGTGATCCTGTTTCAATTTCTGCAACACTTCTTCGACGGGTCGCGGACATTCGAGAACAAATTCATTGAAAGTATTAGCGCCAAATTTAATTTTGAATCCGGGAATATTGGCCAATCGGTTTTTTAGATAATGCGCTTTTCTAACATTGAGCACTGCCATTTCGTTCAAACCCTGTTTTCCGAGAGTGGATAGAAAAATGGTAGCGGCCAGCGCACAAAGACCTTGATTGGTGCATATATTGGAGGTCGCTCGTTCCCGGCGGATATGTTGTTCGCGGGTAGACAAGGTGAGCACATAAGCGCGTTTGCCATTTTGATCCTGAGTTTCTCCGGCGAGCCTTCCCGGCATTTGCCGGAGATATTTTTCGCGCGTGGCAAAAAAACCTACGTAGGGGCCACCAAATGACATTGGCAGTCCAAAAGATTGCCCTTCCCCTACCACAATATCG
The DNA here is from genome assembly GCA_013349585.1 of Nitrospinota bacterium. Taxonomy (GTDB): domain Bacteria; phylum Nitrospinota; class Nitrospinia; order Nitrospinales; family VA-1; genus UBA8687. The sequence goes on from DUZG01000039.1 coordinate 5,074, forward strand.
GCTCCGCGCAGTCCGGGTGGTTTTAAGATACCCAGAGACAACGCTTCCGCTACCGCTACTATTAGCAACGTTCCATTTTTTGAGAGCATCTCAGTGAGGGTGGCATATTCCTCAATGGTTCCAAAAAAGTTAGGCGATTGAAGAACGACTGCGGCTGTTTTTTCTGTCAGATTTTTCGAGATGAATTCCAGATCAGTGCCACCTGCCTCTGTGTATGGAACTTCCTTTAAGTCAAATTTGCTGCCCTTGGTATAAGTATTAACGACACTGCGGTATTCAGGGTGGATAGCGCGTGATACCAGAAATTCACTTCGGCGATTGATCCGGTTTGCCATAATCACTGCTTCGGCAAGTGCAGATGCACCGTCATACATGGAGGCATTGGCGATCTCCATACCGGTCAAAAGGCAGATCATCGTTTGGAATTCAAAAATAGCCTGCAAGGTCCCCTGACTGACTTCGGGCTGATAGGGGGTGTAACTGGTGGCAAATTCTCCCCGCGAAATCAAATGGTCTATCAATATTGGGGCGAAATGATGATAAGCTCCGGCACCCAGAAATATAGAACCATTTTCGGAAGTGGTATTTCTTTTTTGCAGTCGTTTGATGTATTCCGTTAGCTCGCTTTCTGAAAGGCTGCGAGGCAATTCCAGCAGCTTGTTTTGCAGCCGTAATGATTCCGGAATACTATCGAATAGTTCATCAACATTTTTCACACCGATCTCGGAGAGCATTTGTTTGATGTCTTGTTCTGTGTGGGGGATATACCGCATTTTTAGGAGAGGCCTGTTTAGTTAAGGGTGATTAACCCTGTTCCTTATTGCATTGCTCAGTGTAGTCGTCAGGACTCATTAATTTTTCAAGTTCCTTTTCGTCGGAAATTTCGATCTCAATGATCCATCCTGTGCCGTAGGGTTCGCTATTCACCTGCTCGGGATGTGCTTCTAAATCTTTGTTTGAGGCCGTAACAGTGCCGCTGATAGGAGCGTAAAGATCAGAAACAGTTTTAACAGATTCCACAACCCCAAAAGGGCTTTCCTGTTCTATCAAGGTGCCGGCTTCAGGTAATTCTACAAACACAATGTCTCCCAATTGATCTTGTGCGAATTGGGTGATACCGACCACTGCTTTTTTGCCATCCACACGCACCCATTCATGTTCTTGCGTGTAGAGAAGATTTTCAGGGACCTCCATGATGCCTCCAGGAAATTAATAGTTAGCTTTTTTTAATACGACTTGGCAGGAAAGGTGGCTTGACGACCTCAGCAGGTACGTTTAGCTTCCTGATTTCCACATCCAATTTTGTTCCAAGTTTTGCATATTCTTTGGATACATAACATAAACCGATTCCGGTATTCAAGGAAGGAGAAAATGTTCCGCTGGTCAATTCTCCTACGGGTGACCCTTCGCTTAAAACCCGATAATGCGGACGCGGTACACCGCGATCGAGCAGGCGAATGCCAACGAGTTTTCGGGAAAGACCTGCATCTTTTTGTTTTTGAAGTGCTGCCTTGCCCAGAAAATCATCTTTCTGCAATTTGATAACCCACCCCAAACCAGCTTCAAGGGGATTACAATTTTCATTTAGCTCATTACCATAAAGGGCATAACCCATCTCCATTCTAAGGGTATCCCTTGCACCCAGGCCGATGGGTTGTAGATTGAAAGATTTCCCTTCTTCAATCAGGGCTTTATAGGCCGACTCCGCATGCTTTGAATCGAGGTATAATTCAAACCCATCTTCTCCGGTATAACCCGTGCGGGCGAGAATGCACTCAAAATTATGGATTTTTCCTTTTCTAAAGTGGTAGTATTCAATTTCGCTCAATGAGATGTCACATATTTTTTGCAAGAGAGCCTCAGAATGTTTCCCTTGTACCGCCAGTTGCGCAGTCTCCTGGCTGGTATTTTTTACCACAGCATCAAAATCGCCAGCATTTTTAAGAACCCATTGGAAATCTTTATCTGAATTTGAAGCATTTACGCACAAGAAATAGTGTTCACCAGAAAAACGGTGAACCAGTAAATCATCCACAACACCGCCAGTTTCCAGACACATCAAGGTATAGAGGGCTTGATTGTTTTGCATAGGTTCAATATCATTGGTTACCAGATATTGAATCAGCTTTTTTGCATCGGGGCCGGTGATTTCAATTTCTCCCATATGACTTACATCAAAAATACCCACACCGTTGCGAACACATTTATGTTCTTCCATAACTCCATTGAACTGGATGGGCATATGCCAGCCAGCAAAAGGAACTAACTTTCCGCCAAGTTCCTTATGCATAGAGTGAAGAGGAGTTGTTTTTAAATCAGAATCATTTGTCATGGTAAAAATATCTGTTTTTTTGTTGTAGAATACGATTCATTTATACTACCAATTTTTAAGATGCACGCAAGAAATTATAATGAATAAAAAAGTGGTAAACTAACATTATGAGTTCATCAAACGACCATAAAAAACATGATGTGATCCTAGTAGCGGGTGAGGGAAAGTCCAGCTATAAGGTTTACCATCAAAATAAGGCGTTTTTAACCCTGCAGGGGAAATGCGTCATTCTTTATGTTATCGAAGAGTTGCAGAAAGTACAATCAATTCGAGATATCTATATTGTTGGATTAAAAGAGAAACTAGATCAAGTTTTACACTCCGGCAGGATTGATCGCCAATATCCGAAACGCATTCATGTTGTCGAGCAAAAGGCCAATTTGTATGAAAATGTCTGGCAAACATTTTTGCAGTCACAGCAAGTTGAATTAGAGGACGTAGATAGAACTCCGCACCGCGACAAGGCCGTATTGATTGTGCCTTGCGACGCGCCTTTGATCACGCCGCAGGAAGTCGAACATTTTATTTCCCACGCCGATATGGATCGTTACGATCATGTACTCGGCCTGGTGTCACGTGAAAAGCTACAGCACTTTTATCCTCAGGCGAGTAAGCCGGGAATCAAGATGGCTTATTTGCATATTCAGGAAGATAGTTTCCGCATCAATAATCTGCATCTGGTCAAACCTCTGCGTATTGAGAACCGGGAATACATCCAGAAAATGTATCAGTACCGTTACCAGAGAAACTTTAAGAACCTGGTACTGTTTGGCTTGTCGGTATTCGGCAAAGATAAGGCGAAACATTACAAAAACTACATCGGCTTGCAGTTGTGTTTGTTTTTTGGCGGACTGGGCCTTGAGTTCGTGGTAGATTATTTTAGGAAGTTCAACCCCAAAAAAGAATTAGAAGACTCGATTTCAACGATTATGAAGACCCGGTTTTCGGCTCTTGAAGTACCTTTTCCAGGAGCTGCTCTGGATATTGATAATGCAAAAGATTATGAAGCAATGAAAACCCGGTTTGAGGAATGGAAGGAATATTTAAAGCCAGCTCCCATTACCAGCATTGAAGAGTACAGCGAGGCATTTTCTCCCTCCCGTAAAATGGTACGTACTTCGCACTAGTTGCATTTATCACTTTAATATCCCCAGGAAAAAATTTACTTCCTATTTTTGCCGGAAGCTATATCCGGTAACATAATAAGTTTTTAAAAAACTATGGATCAAAAGAAATTAAGAAATTTTTCTATCATTGCCCATATCGACCATGGCAAGTCTACCCTCGCAGACAAGCTCATACTTGCCACTTCTGCGCTTTCCCAACGGGAAATGAAAGATCAGGTATTGGATAATATGGATCTCGAACGTGAGCGCGGGATAACTATCAAAGCACAAACGGTTCGCTTAAAATATGCGTCTAAAGATGACGGCGAGTTTACCTTCAATATGATCGACACGCCGGGGCATGTCGATTTCACTTACGAAGTCTCGCGCAGTCTCGCCGCATGTGAAGGCGTGCTACTCGTCATCGACGCAACGCAGGGTATTCAAGCACAAACCATCGCCAATTTGAACCTTGCCATGCAGCACGATCTGACGGTGATTCCTGTAATCAACAAGATTGATCTCCCTAGCGCAGATCCCGAAGCTATAAAAGAGCAGCTGGAAGACGTTTTACAGATCGAGTCCGACAATGCTGTGTTGGTGAGCGCAAAAGAAGGAATAGGAATTGAAGAGTTGATGGAATCGGTGACAAAACTCATCCCATCACCTGAGGGCGACGATTCTGGCATACTGCAAGTGTTGTTATTCGATGCTTGGTACGATGCTTTTCGTGGAGTTATTGTCCTTGTTAAAGTCCAGCAGGGAACAATCAAAGTGAATGATGAAATCACCATGATGGCAACCGGCAACCGGTTTATGGTGGAAGAGTTGGGAACATATAATCCTAAGCAAGAACCTAAATCCACATTGCAAGCCGGAGAAGTAGGATATCTGGTAGCAGGAATTAAAGAGCTGGATCAAACTAAAGTAGGCGATACCATCACGCATGCCAAATCTCCATGCGAAAGCCCTTTACCAGGATACAAAGAGGTCAAACCCATGGTGTTCAGTGGGCTCTACCCGATCAGTGGAGATGATTATGAAGACCTGCGAGACGCACTGAAGAAATTAACCCTGAACGATGCTTCCTTTTCCTATGAAGCAGAAACATCAACTGCATTAGGATTCGGTTTTCGCTGCGGATTCCTCGGACTGTTGCATATGGAGATCATACGCGAACGTATTGAACGGGAATATAAAGTCGATCTCCTCACTACCGCTCCCACGGTTATTTATAAGCTTATCACCACCGATGGGTCGACGATAATGATCGACAATCCCACCAAACTGAAAGAGCAAAAAAATATCGACCATCTGGAAGAACCCTATGTCATGGGTACTATAATTTTGCCAGATGAATATATTGGCGTTGTTATGGGTCTGGTAAGAGACCGGCGCGGCATCCAGAAAAAAATGGAATACCTCAACCCGGAAACAGTTTTGCTGGAATACGAAGTGCCCTTCAACGAAATCGTGCTGGACTTTTATGACAAGCTAAAATCTTCCACCAAAGGTTACGCCTCATTTGATTACGAGTTTATAGATTTCAGGACATCCAGTCTGGTAAAGTTGGATGTTCTTTTGAATGGGGAACTGGTAGATGCTTTGTCTATAATAGTGCATAAAGATAAAGCGTTTTTTCTGGGTCGCGACTTAGCTAAAAAGCTCAAGCAACAGATTCCCCGGCAAATGTTTGAGGTGGCAATTCAAGCTGCCATTGGTAGCAAGGTCATTTCCCGTGAAACTGTCAAGGCACTAAGAAAAAATGTTCTGGCAAAATGTTATGGTGGAGACATTACCCGAAAACGCAAATTGCTTGAGAAACAAAAAGAGGGAAAGAAAAAAATGAAGCAGATTGGAAGCGTAGAAATTCCCCAGGAAGCTTTTCTAGCTGTATTGAGGACAGATGACAAATAAGACAACTGGAAATATTGAGAGCGGTGCTGCCCCTCAGAAAAGCGTTGCCCGTGAATATACCGAGGCCATTTTAATTGCACTTCTTCTTGCCCTGTTCATTCGCACGTTTGCCGTTCAGGCTTTTAAAATTCCTTCCGGTTCGATGGAAACGACTCTGTTAATCGGTGATCATATTATTGTCTCAAAGTTTGCATATGGGACACATATTCCCAACGAAATTCCTTTTCTCAATATTAAATTATTTGATGACATTATTTTGTTTCCCAGCCAACCTGAGCGTGGAGACATTATTGTGTTCAAGTTCCCTAAAGACGAGACACGTGATTTTATTAAAAGAGTGATTGGTGTTCCAGGAGATTTGCTCGAAGTTCGTCGCCAGAAAATTTTTATCAATGGCAAGTCATACGAAGATCTGCACGCGCGACATACTAAATCACCTTCGGACAGCCCGCTGGTACCTCGCGATGATTTTGGCCCGGTACTGGTTCCCGATGGTCATGTGTTTATGATGGGGGACAACCGGGAGAATAGTCAGGATAGCCGCTACTGGGGATTTCTGGATATCAATAAAGTACGTGGAAAAGCTTTGATGATTTACTGGTCCTGGAATCAACTCGAAAGCTGGGTTCGCTTTGACCGCTTTGGAAAAATACTGGAATAATTTTAAACTGTTCTCACATTATACTATCGCCCTAAATGAAAACTTCTTTCGCAGACCGCAAAGCAAAACTTCATACTCTTCTCGAAAATTCCAAAGCCGCAATCTTGGACTTTGATGGACTCCTCGCCGACTCCGAACCGTTTCATTATAAAGCTTACAACGAAGTTTTTGAAAAGTACGGACACACCCTCGACAAAAAAGAGTATTGGGTGGAATGGACCTCCAAAGGAAAAGGCATAGCCGGAGAGATTGAACGCCACAAACTCAAGCTGAATGTCGACCAGGCAGAAATACGAAAGCAAAAATTCGAAGTGTACACCCGATTTTGTGAAAGTGGAGAAATTAAGCTTTTTCCAGATGCTGTTCACCTGGTTGAGAAATTAGCTTCGAACCATAAGGTAGCCATTGCTTCCGGATCTTGGGCTACGGATATCCAGCATATTTTGAGGAATGCCGGTGCGTTGGATCTTGTCCCAATTATTCTCGGTAAAGAATCTGCCAAACGGGAGAAACCGTTTGCAGATATTTTTTTGAACGCCGCCAAGAAACTGGGTTGCTTACCTGCAGAGTGTTTTGTTCTGGAAGATGCTTTGAAAGGATTGAATGCGGCAAACAAAGCGGGTATACCTTGTATCATTTTACAAAACGAACTGAACCGGAATATTGACTTCAAAGATGCGGAAATGGTTTTTCCTAGCCTCGCAGATTTTGTTTCAGCGTTATAGTGCTAAAATTAAATTTTTGAATCCCCGGATGCTTCCAGCTCTTTTTTGAATCCATTAAAAATATTTTGTATCGGCGGGATGAGTTTTTCTTTTAACTCGTCAGGAATCCAGTTGATTTTCTCTACAGGCCAGCTTCCTATCTTGTGGATGTCCAGACCTGCTTTCTGAAACGGACCTTCCAGGCTTTCTTCCAATCCGTAAATTAAAGCATTACTGAAAACCATTTTATATAATTCTTCTATCTTTTCGGGCTCATGGAGTCCTCCCATGAATGCCTGCATCATGCTATCGATAATAGGGGTCGCGTGTTCTCGAAAATCCTCACTGCAGGCATTCTCAAGAGTTCGATAAATGATGATGATATCTTGCAAAAGATATTTAATATCCTTGGGATCTTTTTTGACAGGCCTTTTTTTTAAATCAAAATAAGGTTTGTATTCTTTTAAAATTCTTACCATGTCACTGATGATAGATTCTTCCCATGGAACCTTGTTCCAAACAAAGAAAGTTCTCAACCATCGAACTCTATCCGTCGCATCTTCCATATGCATGGTCAAGCTGAGTTTATTCTTGTTGCTGTGCGGTAATGTACCGCCCCACATTTTTAATTTAAGTTCAAGCTGATAAGGGGCAAACGCTTCCTTGTAAACATCGGCATAGATAGCGACCAGCTTTTCCATATTTTCATGTTTGTCGAGCGGACTGTTCTGCGGCAGGTTTACTATGGAGTAGAGCCTCCATATTCGTCGACGCGCCAGGCCATTGGGTTTGGCGATCAAATAGGTACCTCCCCAGATGCCGGAAGTCAAAGAGATATCAATCCCGTAAATTTCTTTTAGGCGGAAAGTGGCCTCTGCCCCGATATTTCGGTATAACTCGTTTATATAGTAGAGGTTGATCAGATGATCATCAGAAAAAACCGGACCGGAAGCTGTAGGTGGATTTGCCATAAAATACCTGAATAGAGGTCAAAAAAAATTCCACCCCCTACTAAACCGGGGATGGAATTAAATTTTTCTGATAAATTATTCCTGACGGAATTATTTCACATGTGTAACAAATACGGTTATGCCATCGGATACCGCAGGATTGTAAGGAACGTGATTGCCCTGAGCAAAAAGAGCCCTGATGGTGTGTTGTCCTTTAGCTAATTCCAATGTTTTACATTTTGATCCATCACCCATATGAACATGGTTTCCATCTTTGCCAATAGGCTTGCTCAAATTCCATGGAAGAGGCACATCGATCAATAAATGATGATGCCCTTTACCTGCATTCACACCATTTTTAGCAGGTTCAACAGTGTAACCATTGGTTGCCATGCAAACTTGTAACGGACTACTAACATTAGAAAGAGTCGCTGGTGAAGTAATTGAAAGCGCCTTGCTTGAGCTTACAACACTAGCAGTGGAACCACCACCAGATTGCCCTGCACAGCCTATAAATGCAACCACTACCATCAACATAAGTACTTTAGAAATGATTTTCATAAACTCCTCGCAAAAAAAAGTTAAACAATTAATAAAGCCAAAAACAACATCTAAAATTTAAAAACACTGGAAAAATATTTTTTCGAAGGGTAAAATTCAACCGCAATAATTACTGTTTTTTTGAAAATATCACCAATTTATCGGTCCAAATTCAGCAACGAAAGGTGATTCAAAAAGATAATTTTTTTATTATTATGTACGAAAACAGAAATAAAATCAATGCTATCATTTGACAAACTCCTCCCGTAAGCTACAAATGGGAAGAAGGAAGAACTATAATTCTGGAAAATTTTGCTATGGAATTTTCGATAAATAAGGATATGAGAAAAGAGAAAAAAACCTTTAAAATATTGAGATGTTTTTCTCCTGAAGCCCGGAAATGCGTAATCGGTTTACTTCTACTTTCTGCATTTGGGATATATCAACCCACAATGAGTTTTGCAGACTCGGTAAATTCAACGGCCTGGAAGAATCTTGAACCAGGTCTGGATTTTGGAATATTTAAGGCTCCGAAAAAATCAGCATTCGGTGACTCATTGATCAGGGTTTTGCGTGCCGACACCCGATTGTTCGCTCTGAAGCTGTTAAATTCTTCTGCATTAACCCCCCCAAAAAGATATTCGGCAAAAAAATGGGTGAATAAAAACTCTCTTGTAGCCGCTATCAATGCCAGTATGTTCCAGAAAAACCAGGTGTCGAGCGTTTCCTATATGAAAACCGGGAAACATGTGAACAGTACCTGGGTGTCTAAAGACAAAACTGTTCTGGCCTTTGATCCCACTGAAAAAAATATGCCCACAGTAAAAATAATTGATCGAGAATGTGAAGACTTCACCATCCTTCGAAATCAATATGAAACTTTGATCCAAAGTATCCGTATGGTTTCCTGCAAGGGGGGAAATGTTTGGGAGCCCCAAAATAAAATGTGGAGCACAGCTGCGATTGGCATAGACCACCACGGAAGAGTTTTGTTCATCCATGTTCGATCTCCTTACTCTACTCACGAATTAATCAATATGCTTTTGCAACTTCCAATAGATTTAAAACGCGCAATGTATCTTGAGGGGGGTGCCGATGCACAACTATATATCAACACAGGAAAAGTAGAGCATGAGTTCATTGGAAGTTATTCCACCGGTTCCAGAGAGCATGACGAAAATACTTTTTCCAGACCCGTTCCAAATATTTTGGGACTCGTCCGGCTAAAAAAATAATAGGATCAAAAATTGTCGAAACCAAAAACCCTTCATTGTCGTTCTCGCTACCGAATTATGTCGGATGATTTGATTGCCTTGGGACCCGGGAAAGTGGACTTGCTAGAATCTATCGATCAGGAGGGGTCCATATCGCAAGCTGCAAGGCAAAGCCACCTCAGCTACCGACGTGCCTGGGATATGGTCGACACTATGAACCGCTGTTTTAAGAAACCGTTAGTAATAAGCGCAACAGGAGGAAAAGGCGGTGGTGGCGCAGAGCTCACGCCTTTAGGAAAAAAAGTAATAGCGATCTATCGAGATATGGAAAGCAAAGCCAGCAATGCCACGCAAGAAGAATGGAACTCACTTAAAAAACATCTCACCCTCTAACGAGGGAGGCTATTGGTCTATTCTCTTTCTGCGAAACCACAATCCAGAAGCTTCTAGAAATATTTTTTGCTAGGGTTAATATTGTTAAGTCTGGATCACCGGGTCACTTGCGTCTCGCGATGAGGTTGGAGCGCGCAACCCCCATCTTGTTGATATGCTCAATTATATCGTATCGCTTTAAAAGTCCTGACCTATTAGACTGCGGCGGCTCGCCGCTTATTTGCCATGATCTCTAGGCCAATGAATTTTATCGACAGGTCGTCGCCAGGGTTCTGACTGTAGGCATCTGTTTCGTCTTCGTATTCATGGAAGTCGAAATGTGAAACATCAAACCCCGCATGCCTCACATCCTTTATCAAGGTCTCGCAAAAGTTTTCTTCGATCTCGACAAGGGTTTCTTTGTATCCATGTATGAGCTTGTCACCGTATTCTGGATTTTGCGCACGCCTTAATATCTGGCATTCCAGATCGGTATCGAGAATCAATAATAACCCGTAAGCCTCCAAGGCTTCAATTGCCCATTGCAAGAATTTTTTTCGGTCACTTCTCTGCAGATGATGTAAAAACTTGTTAGCGAGAATACAGCCACAACTCTTTCCGAGGGGTCCGTCAGGAAAATCAATATTTAAAATTTCGACATTGGTTTTTCCAGAAAGTTTTGCGAAATGGGTTAATCCCATAATGATGAATGGAAGGTTGTCGGTAAGAATCAGTTTTGGGTAATCTTCAGGCCAGTCATGGATCAGACGAAAACCAGCGAGTCCTGTGGCGACATCCATGATTGAGCTTTTCAAACCGGTGGGAATCATCTCCATTGGATTATCCCACGGAAAATTTTCGGTCTGAAAAAGATAGATGCTGTAACTCTCACTCAACAACCGGACCATTCGGGTATCGCTGAACAGCAGAGGATTATCCCTAATCGTTTTCGCTAATCCCTGAAAGAGGATTGAAAACTTTTCATTAATCTGATCTGTAGAGTCCGATAGAGCCACCTTGTTTTTTTTAAGGTTCATATGAATATGATCAAGGTTTAAATAAACAGCCGGTCGTTCGTGTTGCACATAGATAAGGTCGGCAAGGTCAATCATGATTTCAGGGTAAATAGTTTGTAACAACAGGTTAAAGGTAGACTGATTTTTGCGCCCCTCATCTGTTTCAGGAAACCCTATATGTTCATTTAAATAATCAAAAAAAGCAGTAACCCGCTGGCATAACTCAGGCGATTTGGAATGTTCCAGCCCTGAATATTTTTTCCCAGCCTCGGTGAGCAGAGACAATCGGTTTTGTGATTTAATAAATAGAGAAGAGTGCATTATGGCCAATCCCAACCCGCGCGCCCGAGTAGATAAAATGTAATCAAAAGGCAGGGTAGAAAAAAAGGAACAGCAGGAAAAATATTGTCACCCAATAGAAAATATATTGCATTGCCCGACCTTCCCGCATAAATAACGACCAGAATTTGGGTCAGGAGTTTTTTCTCCTGTAAAAGATAATATGTAAGAAAACCTATAAGTAAAACATAGGCCGAAAATGAAAGTAAAGCAGACACGTCAAAATTGAGTGCCGGAATAAATTTCACCACCACGATCAGATAAACCAGGTTCATCATTAGAAACCCATATCCTGCTTGTTTGAACTTTCGCGCGCGATCTGAAGTTTGTGTGGAGTCGGGGAGAATAGAATTTTCAGAATTGTTTTCCAACTGTTTTATTTTCCAGTGAATTGAAGCGGCGGTTGCAGATAATTCCGGGGTATGTTAGCTTCCATTTCTTATATTAGCATTTAAATTTTAACCTTCAAATTCATCTCATGTCGATTATGTTGCCTGTAGAAGAACAGTTGAAGACCCTGCGTAGGGGAACATCTGAAATAATTGATGAAAAAGATCTAGCCAAATTATTGGCAAAAGGCAAGCCCTTACGCATCAAAGCCGGGTTTGACCCTACGGCACCCGACCTGCATCTGGGGCATACCGTGCTCTTGCATAAAATGAAACAGTTTCAAGACTTGGGGCACGAAGTCATTTTCCTCATAGGAGATTTCACAGGGATGATTGGCGACCCAACAGGGCGCTCTGAAGCAAGAAAAAACCTCACGCCTGCAGAAGTCCAGGAAAACGCCAAAACTTATCTAGAACAAGTATTTAAAATTTTAGATAGCAAAAAAACCACTGTGGCCTACAACAGCGAATGGATGGGGAAATTCACATCTGTAAACATGATCGAACTGGCCGCACACTTCACGGTGGCGCGTATGCTGGAGAGAGATGATTTTCAAAAACGGATGGCAAAAAAGCTTCCCGTCTCTATTCATGAACTGATGTACCCACTAATACAGGGATACGACTCGGTCGCTCTGAAATCCGATGTCGAATTGGGAGGCACCGATCAGAAATTCAATTTACTGGTAGGTCGCGATCTACAACGAGCTTATGAACAGAAACCACAGATTGTTCTTACTATGCCGCTTTTGGAGGGCACTGATGGCGTGCAAAAGATGAGTAAGAGCCTGAATAATAGTATTGGAGTGTTTGACCCTCCAAATGAAATGTTTGGCAAGATAATGTCTATCTCCGATGATTTAATGTGGCGGTATTACGAGCTTTTGAGCCAGGTCTCAACTGATGAACTCGGCTCTATGCAGGAACAAGCGAAGTCGGGGGCTTTGAACCCAAAAAACGCTAAAATGAAATTGGCCAGCGAAATTGTCGCCCTCTATCATTCGTCTGAAGCAGCTGAGGTCGCGGCAGGTGAATTTGAAAATGTGTTCAAGAAAAAGAATCTGCCCGAAGATATTCCCATCATCATGGGATGGGGACAGGAAACGCGTGGCATCTGCACTATACTCAAAGAAAATAAACTGACCGATAGCACCTCGGCGGCCCGCAGACTGATCCAGCAGGGTTCCGTAACGGTGAACGGAGAAAAAGTTTCGAATGTGAACCAGGAGTTTTCGGGAGATCAGGAATACATGATTAAAGTGGGCAAGAAAAGGTTTCTCAAAATCGAGCCCGGCTAGCGTTTGGTTCTTATCTTATTACCCACGTGCATATCGTAATTGTTTTGAACAATGACAGCGGTCGCTGTTTTTTTCTCCGTTTTCACAATCTTTAATTCCCCCAACACATCTGGAAGCAAGGGAGTTTTATCTAATCCTATCGATCCTATTTGGTACCAGGTTTTTTTCTCTATTTCGGGAATATAGTAGACCTCAAAAACATCGCCCGCATGAACACCATCCTGCAAGCCTTTGTCGATGTATACGATGTCTGTAATCCCAACACCTATTTTATCCAGCTTGGTGGCAACAATATAGCCTTCCATAAAATTATCATCGCTATTAGCAGACAAAGGCTCGGCAAATTCTTGATAAGGAGTCAGAAGTTCACCGGGTTTAATATCTTCATATGCCTTTAAAACCTTCGCATAAGACACGGTGTCTCCAACCTCGGTGACTTCCAACACACCGCGTATCATAATCCGGTAGCCCAAAGGCTTGCTAGCAGAGGACCAAATCTCATTATGGGCAAAACCGGAGCGTGGTCGTTCTTACCTCCATATTTCTTTTTTA
>DUZG01000040.1 GCA_013349585.1 Nitrospinota bacterium
CTCCTCTTCGAACTCGCGTTTGATATCCTTATTTACCGCTTGAAGATCCATTTGTGTTCACAGTTTGGTTTATTTTTTTAAAAACGAGAGTTTTACTGTAAAATAAAGGTTCGATTCTGATGCAAGGTAACATGAAAAGATATGATGTCATAGTAATAGGGGGCGGCCACGCAGGTTGTGAAGCGGCTTTGGCCTCAGCGAGAATGGGTTGCGCTACGGCGTTAGTCACCCTTGAAGCGGATAAAATTGCGCTTATGCCGTGCAACCCTGCCATTGGCGGGGTAGGCAAGGGGCATATTGTGCGGGAGATCGATGCTCTCGGAGGCGAAATGGCCAAAGTTATCGATGAGACTGGCATCCAGTTCCGGTTATTAAATTCTTCTAAAGGGCCTGCCGTTCATGGTTTTCGTGCCCAGGCAGATAAGCACCAATACAAAAATGCCATGCGCCGAGTTCTAGAAAACACGGACAATCTGGAACTTATCTATGAAGAAGTCGATGAACTGATTATAGAAAACGCCGAGGTCAAAGGAATACGTACCGGTAGTGGAATGGAATTACAATCTGCAACCGTGGTCATCACCACAGGAACCTTTTTAAACGGACGCATCCATATCGGGCTCAAAAGCAGTCCCGCTGGCCGGATGGGTGAAAAACCATCGACAAAATTATCGCAATCGTTTCTCGCAGAGGGATTCGAGCTCGGTCGCCTGAAAACAGGAACACCGCCCCGACTGAAACGGGACAGCATCGACTTTTCTCGGTGCACTGTTCAAGATGGGGATGCAATACCTCGTCCTTTTTCGTTTTCCACTTCTCATATTGATCGCAAACAGGTGCCTTGCTATATCACCGCAACGAATGAAAAAACGGCAGAAGTGATTCGCAATAATATGAATCTGTCACCGTTGTACAGCGGCATCATCGAAGGTGTGGGGCCGCGCTATTGTCCTTCAATTGAAGACAAAGTGGTTAAATTTCCCGATAAAAATTCGCACAATATCTTCCTCGAGCCAGAAGGTCTGGACACAGACTGGATTTATCCGAACGGAATTTCCACCAGCATGGATGAAGATGTGCAACGACAACTAGTTCACACGATTCCAGGGCTAGAAAAGGCCGAGATTGTTCTTCCCGGTTACGCGGTGGAATACGATTTTGTTCCACCGACACAGTTAACGCCTTCTCTCGAGACGAAACGGGTGAGCGGATTATTTCACGCCGGGCAAATTAACGGGACCTCTGGTTATGAAGAAGCAGCTTGTCAGGGATTGATGGCAGGTATCAACGCCGCACTCAAATCGAAAAAACGCAAACCATTTCTGCTGACAAGAATGGATAGCTATATTGGTGTGCTGATTGACGATCTTGTTACCAAAGGCACGCAGGAACCTTATCGCATGTTTACTTCCAGAGCCGAATATAGGTTGATTCTAAGGCAGGACAACGCAGATCAAAGGTTGATGGGAAAAGGCCATAAACTCGGCTTGGTAAATGAAAAACTTTATAGCCACTGCATGGAAAAATACTATGCAGTGGATCGTGAAATACGAAGACTAGAATCAACAACGGTGGTGCCCAATCTCGATACGCTAACGCGACTTTCCACGCTTGGTATTAATGAATTGCGTAACGCAACGACCTTGAATGTTTTATTGCGGCGACCCGAAGTGACGCATGAGGGATTGCTCCGTGCCTTCGAAGGCGAGAAAGTTCCGCAATTGGTCGGCGAGCAAGTAGAAATTCGCGTCAAGTATGAAGGGTTCATCGCGCGCCAGAATCAACTGATAGAAAAGCAGAAAAAATTAGAGCATTACCGCATCCCGGAAGATTTTCAGTACGAAGGAGTGCCCGGTCTTTCGCATGAAGTAGCGCAAAAACTGGAAGCAATTCGCCCCGTCACACTTGGGCAGGCTGCGCGTATATCTGGCATCACGCCTTCTGCCGTCAGCCTCATAATGCTACTGCTCGAGAAAAGTCGCGTTTCTTCCTGAAGGTAGTTTTATGCACAACGATTCCATTCAATGGCAAATAGAAGTCGATAAAAAAGATATCGCCTACATCGTTAGCATCTTTGAAGGCTACGATCACCTGGCGGTGGTGCGAACCATAGACCCAGCACGTGGCCTCGTCGAACTAATGATCTCGCCCGACTTTTTAGAAGATACTCGTAAACTCACCGAAGCTCTTGCCAAAGAAATCCCCTTCCGGCCCCTCTAGTGACGGGGGCAATAGGTCAGAACCCCATTTCCAAAATACATTTCCAAGCATGTGAACAATAAATTTATATGATTTTAGCAAAAGCTTTAAAGTTGAGAGATTGAGAAAGAAAATATAATGTGTAATGGTAACGTCGACTATAGACTGCGATTTCAACTGGTCGACGCAACACATACGCTAAATCTCTCTGCCGGTGTTTCAAACTCTAATGTTTCACGAGATCGTTCATTTAATTCTCGCGCCACTCGCCGGTTTTTAAGGTAGTTCATCAAGATTTAGGCATATATCATTATCAAACTTTATTAACTTAAAATAAAAAAACTAAGGAAGCTAGTTAGTTAATACTCTCAGTGCTGGATCTTGCCGATAAAAATTCTGTAAAATCTGATAAAGTTTTGGATGATAGTGTTTCATATTTTCGGGTTTGCAAAAAAAATGCTCCGTTACCACCGCAAAAAATTCTGCTTCATCCGTTGTCGCATAACTATCAAAAAAAGTAGGCTTTCCATGTTCCACCTTTTCGCATAGTTCTAAATACTCTTTAAAACATACTTCCCCCCACCGTTGGTATTCTTCAGGAGTTGTTAATAATGGAGTTCCCTCTGCACTGCCATCGAGCATGTCCAGTTTATGGGCGAATTCGTGATAGACAACATTATGACCGTGCTCCGGATGCCGAGTTTCTTTTTTAACCACATCCCAGACGAGTATTACCGGGCCGCGATGATGGGCTTCTCCTAGAATTGGCATTGCACCCTGAATGGGGGTAGTGCGAACTTCAAAAAATCCTATTGAAATCTCAGGAGGAAAGATTGTTGTGGGATAAACATAAATGGATTCCACATTGCGGTAATAGTCGTTTGGGAACGCGAGTATCATCAAGCAGGCATGAGCGGCGATTATGACGCGAATTTCATCCGTCAATTCCAAGCCACTGCACCCCAGCCATGACTTTTCGACAATAAAGATTTGGATGAGATCCTGTAAACGATTTTTTTCTTCATGGTTGAAATGTTCATAATATGGGATATTGTTTTGAATTTGCCTCTCCCACGCGCTTGGGAAAGGAGTAGCTAGTATTCCCCCCCCAATTATCCCTAAACCACTGCCACATAAAATTTAGCCTCGCTATATCACCGCCACGCCTCAAAAAATTTTGAGCATCTGATGACCCGTATTTTGAATTACTTTAAACTCATGTTCCTTAACAATAAATGCCGAAAATTTAGAGTGATCGATAAAATTCGCTTCATCTTCTAGTAGCGCGGCACCTAATTTTTGCCCCTCCGATTAATTTATTGCCTCCATTAAATCTTCTTCTGATTCAAACGACACCTCTGCGACGCCATCATATTCTGGCAACATCCCTATCGAACTTCTTAGCCCTTCGTTTAAAGGGGTATCTAAAGTAAGGGATTGCACCTATTTTTTGGCCCTCATATAGCCAGCTTTTTTCATGAAGAAAGGGCCATGTTTATTACACCAATAATCTTAAAACTGCTCGCGAGTCATATCTCGGTGACGGCGTATACACATAACAAATTTGATCATTTAAAAATACTTCTTTAGAGGATGGCGATTCTGGTGGACTATAGTTAAAGGCGCAAAAGAATTGCAAGCTTCACGGATATTGACACCATCGGCTCCACGCCTAGTGGCTAGTAGTGGATGAGGGAGTGGATGGGAGTTTTTTTGAGTTTTTCGCGTCCGTTCAAGAAATCCAGTTCGATGAGAAAAGCGGCTTCTACAATTTCCACATTTTCAAAGTTGTTGCGTATCAAGTTCAAAGTTGCCTCAAGGGTTCCACCAGTGGCGAGAACGTCATCGATAACGACGATACGTTCTTCTGGCTGGAAAGCATCCTGATGGATTTCGACGGTATCTGTTCCGTACTCCAGAGAATAGGTCTCCTGATAAGTTTTATAAGGTAGCTTTCCTGGTTTGCGAACCATCGTGGTACCTGCTTCGAGCGCATAAGCCAAGGCTGATGCGAAGATAAACCCACGCGCTTCCACTCCGACGACCTTGTCGATCTGTTTATCTGCATATCTTTCTTTTAACGTGTTGATGGTTTTCCCAAATGCAGATGCATCTGCAAGTAGCGGAGTGATATCTTTAAAAACAATTCCTTCTTTGGGGAAGTCAGGAATGTCGCGGATGATTTGTTTAACAGATTCCATGGATATGCCTTTCTTTAGATGAACGGATGCTTTGAATTTTAGTTTTTAACAAATATGTGCAGAATTAGAAAATTTATCTTTTCATCGGTAAATACTTTATGGGGTTTTTAGGTTCCGTATTGTTTCTTACTTCAAAATGAAGATGCGGTCCGGTGGAGCGTCCTGTGCTTCCCATGAGAGAAATTTTTTGTCCCTGTTTTACGCGAGTGCCTTTTTTTACCAAAATTTTTGAGTTGTGTGCGTAAACGGTTGTAAGGTGGTGCTGGTGCTTTATGATAACCATTTTTCCATATCCGGTAGGACCCCAGCCACTAAAAACCACTTCACCAGCGGCAGCAGAATATATGGGTGTTCCTTTCGGCGCAGCAATATCAATGCCTTCGTGCTTGCGTCCGTTTCGTTTACCAAAACTTGAGGTGAGGGTACCCTTTGTAGGCCAGGAAAGAATTCCTCTACGTGGTTTTACAGTGGGCGAATTTTTCTTTTTCGCGGAACGACGTGAAGGAGAAGAGGAGGTAGAAATAGAACGCACACGACTTGCGCCGGGTATCCATAACTGGATCCCTTCTTTAATTTTAGATGCATCTCTTATAAAGTTAGCGCGGCGTAAAACTTCCAGATCAATTTCATAAGCCTGGGCGATGCGATACAAAGTCTGACCTTTTTGTACCGTGTGGTGAATGCCGTATTGTTTATTGGGCCAAGGGTCAAACTGGAATCCCTGACAAGCCGAAAAAAATAAAAAGGCTATAAAATACAAGAATTTATAATTATTATGGAAGGGCATATTTCGAGGCGAAGTGAGATATAACTTATTGAAAAGTATATCATTTTTTCAAATTCGTTTACAAGTTCCGAGGCATCCTGTATAACCGAAAAATCGTTTTAAACCTGATTTCAGTCGAGACACTAATGATGAAGTTTCAAAAATATTTTTCAGTTCTTTTAGCAACAGCGTTGTTGTTTGGTTGTGGGTCGAGTGAACCCGCGCCGGATATTTTTGCTCTACCTGTTTCTTATATGGTTGGCAAAAAACCAGAAGTAGTTATTGCCCACGATATGAATAACGACGAGTTCCCCGATATTATTGTTGTAAATTCTGCTGATCGTACTTTGAGTTATTTCGAAGGTCTGGGAGATGGGACATTTAAAGATGCGCAGATTATTGAAACCGGTCGCGAACCTTTTGCTGTGGAGGTGGCTGATTACAATGGTGACCGCATTGCCGATATCGCATTATGCAATTATGGCGATGGTGAGGTTTCAATCATACTCGGACAAAAGGACGGACTGTTCAAATTAAAGACCAATGTGAAGGTCGGGCGTTTACCAATTGCTATAACATCTGGCGATTTCAACAACGATGAAATAAATGACCTCGCAGTAACACTGCGATTCAACAAAATGATCATTCTCCTGGGTGTCGGTGATGGCACGTTCAAAGTAGCAGAAGCCTATCAAGCCGCCCCTACCCCTGCTCATATGACGGTTAGCGACTATAATGATGATGGAAATCAAGATATCGCCATGGTCCTCAACGCAGTGAAGGTGCGGTATTTGAAAATGTTTTATGGAAACGGCGATGGCACCTTCGCATCCCCTCAGCTGATCACGGGGGGAAGTCAATCTTCTTTCCTTATGCACCACGATATGAATCTGGATGGGCATCTCGACTTGTTGACATCGAGTCCTATGAAAGACAGTCTCAGTATTTTTATGGGGAACGGAAAAGGTGACTTCACCAAAATGCAGGATTTTGCCGGAGAGAAAGGTCCGCATAATATTGTAGTAGGTGACTTCACCGGTGACAAAGTACCCGACATTGTTGTCTGTAACCGGCGCGGGGGGTCTATTTCCGTCATACCCGGCAACGGCGATGGAAGTTTTGTTTATCCGCATTACAACTATGTGGTCGGCTCACAACCTCGATCCATTGCGGGTGCTGATTTTAATCGCGATGGCATGATGGATATTGCGGTTGTGCTCTACCAGAAAAAAATCCTCGAGGTCTTTTTAAGAAAAGCCTCCGTTCCACAGATGGATACATAGAAAACCTCTGCTATTAAAAGCGGGTTTACATCTCTGAATCCATAAAAAATTCATCGCTTTCGATGAAATATTTTCCATCCAGCCAGGCACCGAGGTCGATGGTGCGACAACGCTCTGAGCAAAAGGGCAGGTAAGGATTTTGCTCTTTATCCATTTCTGATGGATTTTTACAGATGGGGCATTTTATTTTTTTTTCTTTATCAGTCATATTTTTTGGTCATAAAATTTACGCGATTTTACCACCCATCCTGCCAGTTAAACCCAAAAAATCACGCCCTAATCGCTAATAAATTCCCATTTAGCCAGCCTTTCGAGGTTCAATTACCCCGCGAATCCGCAACTATTTGTATATTAAGCTTTTATTGCTTTTTTAGTGGAATGGAGATACAATGACGACAATTGAGGTGTAGTATAACTATTTGAAAAATATAGTAATAATTATATTCTCGTCTAAATTTAAATAAAAATCTTTGTCGAGAGGCAATAATTAATTAATAAGATAACTATCAATAGCTTATAGTAATATTGCTGCAAGAGCGGATGATACTTAACTAACCAGATGGAAGAAAGCGCATGATAACCGAAGTTCAATCACCGGATTTTTATAAGCTGTTGGGAGTGAAACCCAACGCCAACCAAAAAGAGATCGACCGTGCCTATCAGAAGCTAATAGGTAAGTTTGATTCTTCGGAAGGTAATTCGCTTGATAGACCTACATTGAAAGAGCAAATCGAAGAGGCACAGGAGGCCTATGACACACTCTCCAATAAGGAAAAGCGAGAAGCTTATGACGCAGTAGCTCAAGTGAAAAAGAGGCCGGAACCCTCTACGCCAGTTAAACCGGGTCCTCTTCAATTTATAGGTCGCAAAGGTCAATCGAAAAACCGGAAACACCAAAATGTTTATCAGGATTTTTTTGGTTTTTCTGAAAAGCCGTTCGACCTTACCCCTGACCCTAAATATCTCTATTTGAGCCCGAAGCATAAAGAAGTGCTGGCGCATCTGGTTTATGGTTTGCAGGAGAATAATGGTTTCTTAAAAATTATTGGCGAAGTGGGAACGGG
Source organism: Nitrospinota bacterium (assembly GCA_013349585.1). Classification (GTDB taxonomy): domain Bacteria; phylum Nitrospinota; class Nitrospinia; order Nitrospinales; family VA-1; genus UBA8687. The sequence continues at coordinate 7,514 of DUZG01000040.1, forward strand.
CAAGACGATGATCTGCCGTAGTTTCCTAAGGGAGTTGAGAACAGATTTTAATATAGCTTATATATTTAACCCGGCCATCAATGAGTTGGAATTGTTACAGACCATCAACAGTGAATTGGGATTACCCGGTAAAAGCAAAAGCAAAAAGAAACTGGTTGACCTGCTCAACGTTTTTCTGCTGGAAGAACGGGCAAAAGGCCACAGAGTAGTCGTTATTATTGATGAAGCTCAAGATTTAGAACCTAAGGTAATGGAACAATTGAGGTTGCTTTCGAATCTTGAAACCGATACCGAAAAACTCATTCAGATTGTATTGATTGGCCAGCCGGAGTTGGAAATAGTCTTGGCTAAAGACGGGCTACGTCAGTTGCGCCAACGCATCACCATTCAGTGGGAACTGTTACCTCTCAATCTGGAAGAGACCCGTGGCTACATTCAACACAGGTTGAATGTAGCATTAGGGAAAGGGAAGGTGCGTTTTTCTCGTCAAGCTATCGAAACGGTTTTTTGTTATTCGCGCGGGATTCCGCGAATGATTAATGTCATCTGTGATCGGACATTGTTAATCGCTTATACAGAAGGCACCAAAAAAATCAGTCCACAAATTGTTAAAACTGCTGTGAAAGATATTGGTAACCTGGTGCCGCTTGAATCCTGGACCGATAAGTTTTGGAAGCTGGTGATTCCTTCGGCGATTGCTGCGGGGCTTGGTTTCTTTGCTTTGAACTTTTTTGCTTTACCAGAATTCGACAACAAACCGAAAGGCAAAGACATAGCCGCTTTAATTAAAGAAGATCCGATCGATATGTCGTCACCGGGTGAACTGATTAATTATTCGGCTGCTTCAGCAACTGTTGCTCCGAATTTTCCAGTGAATGTTCCTGAAGTGGTGACTTTGTCGGCTGTTGTTGTAGAATCCGCTCCCAAACAAATTCCGAGTAATGGAATGTTAAGCATTTCGGATTCGGAGAAACTTGTAACGTATCTATCAAGCCTGACGCTAGTGGAAAGTAAGTTGGAAGCTGTTAAATGGATTTTCGAAGCCTGGAATATTGCCCCCGAAAACCTTCAAGACAAAGAAGATTTGGAAATATTGATAGAGGATCATCAGTTACTTCAATATGAAATGAATGGAACTATGAAACGACTGCAGAGCCTGAATTATCCTGCATTGCTGGAGATTGCACTTCCTAATGCGCAGGGAACTAAATATTTAGCCCTGTCTTCTATCAAAGGAGATATAGGTGTGTTTGGGTCGGTGGATAAAATTGAAATGCCGCTTTCGATCATCAATTCGATTTGGACAAGGAAAGCGATTGTCTTGTGGAAAGACTTCGAAAACCTGCCGGAATCATTTGATCTGGGATTCAAAGGTAAAGAAGCGGTTTGGTTGCAAAAAAATCTACGGCTTCTCGGCTATTTTCAGGGGAGAGAGGCTCCTTTATACGGACCTAAAACGATTCGAGCTGTAAGAAGGCTTCAGCGTAATAACAATATTAAAGATGATGGCAAATTTCAAATAGATAGCAAGATGCTTGTGTATAATCTTCTGCAAATTTACCAAACCCCGGAGTTGGTAATCCGGTAACTCTCATATACAGGCATAGCAAATGAGCACGATTTTAAAAACGCTAAAAAAACTTGAAGAAGAAAAAAGTGTTTTAGAAAAAGAGTTGGATTTAAAGGAACTGGTTCTTCAAGATGAAGAAAACCTTTTTTTCAATTCACCTTCACAGACTCCTCGAAAAATATTTTTAATAAGCGCAATATTATTTAGTGGGATTGCGTTCGGTCTTTTTTTGGCATGGAAGGGCAGCCCTCCAGAGAATCAAGTTGTTCGAGTTTCACAACCGAATACGGATTATTATAAGGCCTCGATTCCAGTAAAAAATCAATATGTCACACCGGTTCCCGGCATACCGCTTTCAAATATTCCAGAGCAAGAAAAACCTTATCAAAGTCCTGCTGTAGAGAATAGTTTTTATGCAATAGAAAAAGAAATTCAAAACAATGTAGAGAGAACCATTGAGTCTGCTAGTTCGCCAGCCGTTCTTGCAAGAGGCAATTCTCAGAAGCAGCAAAGGCGGGATACTTATGAAATTCAGTCTTTGATCGCAACCGCAAAACTGCTGGCAGATGAGCCAGAAGAAATTCTTATTCCACAAATTAACAAAAGTCTCTCTATTCCCGATTTAAAAGTAAAAGGGATTATCTTTTTTTCTCCAGAGAGTCCTTCTAATCATATTTTTGTTTCGACCCAAAAAAGTAATAACCATAAAATGCGGGTTGGGGATTCAATTGATTCCGCCACTCTTATGAAAATAGAATCAACGGGTGCGGTATTTGCTTATAAAGGTGAAACCGCTTTCATGAATATCGGTCGTTAGCAGCACTCCATTGCATAATATGGGGTCGACATTTTTTAATCGGAACAGAAATATTGCACACGGTCTACAAAGCGATTTCACCGGAAGAGATGGATCGGATACTTGCTTATTGCAAGCAACATGCTTTCTTTGAGATTTATCCCGGCGAAGAAGGTTCGCAAAAAATGGTGATTATAAGTTCGGGTAAAGAAAATGAACCTCTGGAAAATTTCAAACCATTGGGCTCCTTTTATTGCAACTATCTGGGAGAAGGAATTATCTCTCTCGATCAGGAAGAGTCCGATTACGATGCGATGCCATCGGCGCAAAAACATGTGGCGTCGATCAAACAGGTGATCGATATTCTTATCGAAAAAGCTCACTCCGGAGTTCAACTGCAGTTTCCCGTGTGAACAAAGAATATACATAAGTATGAAATCCTTCCATATGTGCTCATGCCAGAAATGGGTATGTGCCTCCTTACCCGCAGTGCTTTGCCGCCCTTTGCAAGGGCAATACTGATGAATCTATAGGTACAGGCTGATTGTATTGTCTGGTTTTATAGGCTCTGACCAACTCGCCCCACGCGGAGTGGGGGTTGACTTTGTTTGTTGATCTCTGATAAAGACTATCGTCTATGTATTTTCAAGATATCATTTTAAATCTCCAGAATTTTTGGTCATCACGCGGGTGCGCCATCCATCAACCTTATGATATAGAGGTGGGGGCTGGCACGTTCAATCCTTGCACTTTTTTCAGGGTGCTGGGTCCCGAACCTTATAAGGCTGCCTATGTGGAGCCCTCTCGCCGCCCGACCGATGGCAGGTATGGGGAAAACCCGAACCGGCTACAACATTACTATCAGTTTCAGGTGATTCTTAAGCCGTCCCCAGAAGATGTGCAGGACCAATATTTAAACAGCCTCACCGCTTTGGGCGTGGACCCTCTGAAACACGATATCCGATTTGTAGAGGATGATTGGGAGTCGCCGACTCTAGGAGCCTGGGGACTGGGTTGGGAAGTTTGGCTGGATGGTATGGAGATTACCCAGTTCACTTATTTTCAACAAGTGGGGGGGGTAGATTTAAAACCAGTTACCGCAGAGCTGACTTATGGATTGGAACGCATCGCGATGTATTTGCAAAATGTGGAAAATATCTATGATTTGAAATGGAATGAAAATCTTTTATATGGCGATGTTCATCTCGAAACGGAAAAGCAGTTTTCCCGTTATAACTTCGAAGTTTCCAATAAGGAACGATTATTTCAGTGGTTTGATATGTATGAAGCAGAAGCGAAAGAGTTGCTAGAAAAGGAACTAGTTCTTCCTGCTTATGATTACACGTTGAAATGTTCGCATGCGTTTAATTTGTTAGATGCGAGAGGGGCTATCAGTGTAACCGAGCGCACAGGTTTTATAGGGAGGGTTCGTAGCCTTTCGCGTTTATGCGCTGAAGTTTATGTGCAGCAGAGAGAGGCCATGCAATTTCCTCTGTTAAAAAATAAATCTTAATCAGGCGAATTTTCGTTATCTGCCATGTTTGAGGTTTCACCCCATTTTCTTATTTGCGTTCGAACAGTCATTGAATCGGGATGCTTTATTTCTTCATAAATTTTTAAGACTTCGTTTGTACGCTTGATGGCTTCGATAGTTTTTTCCTGATTAACCCAATCCAACGCATGTTTTCCAGAGTGCTTCTTCTTCCAGCTCTCTGTTACCGATTTTTTTTCGATAACTGTAAGGCATCTTCAAAGTAAATTGCTGACTTATCATTTTCATTATTTTCTTGATGCGTATCCCCCAGTTGCACTAATCACCTACCTTCTCCTTGCTTGTTCTTATTTTTCCGTGCGGAGAGTAAACCATTTTCGAGGTAGACAAGGGCTTTGGACATGTCTCCAGATTTAACGGCGAGTTCGCTTAACTTTTTGGTTGATTCAGTTTCTAAAGGATGCCCACCTTTTGTACGTTGCGCCAGATCGAGGCCATTTTCAAAATAGTCGAGAGCTTTTTCCATTTCTTCCAGTCTCAAACAGGTTTCTCCCAGAATATTCAATAAATGAACTTGTTTTGATTTGTCGTTTTTTTGTTTTGCCATTTCAAGAGCCTGATCGCCATAATCGACAGCTTTTTGAAAATCGCGAAGCTTATTGGCAAAATATTCTGGGTCCATAGTGTGGCGTTGATGACAAACAATTTACCAATCAACTCCAGCGCGAGTCGAAAGTCTTTATAGATTTTTGAAATTTATTTTATTGCATGACTGAGTTTCGGGCAGAGCAGTGTCAGCATATTATGGGAATCGAGGAAATCCAAAGAATCGAGTGCAATGGAAACAAAACCCGACAGGTTAACAGGTTTAAGGGAAGTGACGATTAACAGCCATGAAGGAGGGGGAGCGTATGTAACTTAGGTTCATTCGCTTCTGAATCGGGTGATCCAGATGTGCCCTTTTTGCCAAAAGAGCTTTTTTTAGACATCTTTGATATCAGGCCTGCGACAATACCTATGGCTGTAATGACTATAATAATTGTGGTCATTTAAGTATCCGTATCATGGTTCAAACAAAGGAAAATCACGACAGGGCTTAACATGTAATAAGATAGAGAATATATCATATTGTGATTCCCGATATTTGTGTGTCGTGGAAGAATTCTGAAGGTTGACTTTGAAGTTTTTTGCTCGATAATACACATTTTTGCCCTTATCTCATTTGTTTTCAGGAAATTTTGGTTTTAAAGACACCTTATTATATGGCTGAATTATTTTTAGAAATCGGTTCCGAAGAGCTTCCTTCCGCGTATGTTCAACCTGCCTTGGACTATATGAACAAAGAACTGTCCTCTTTTTTTTCCAAGAACCGGATTGAAGCAGAAGTTCCCAAAACAATGGGCACTCCAAGGCGACTAGTAATCTCGGTAAAAGGAGTTATGGCCATGCAGAAAGATTCTGTAGATGAGTTTCTTGGGCCGGGAATTTCAGTGGCCTATGATGACCAGGGCCAACCCACTAAAGCCGCAACAGGTTTTGCCCGTGGTAAGGGAATTGATGTTTCTGACCTGACTCGTAAACAAACCCCTAAAGGAGAAGTGATTTGTGCCCGGGTTGAAAATAAAGGTCGCGTCACTTCATCCTTATTAAATGAATATCTGCCGCAATTGATCAGTGAAATCCCATTTCCGAAAAAAATGCGCTGGCAAAGTAAATCCCGTCCCTTTGCTCGACCCTTGCATTGGGTTACCGCCTTGTTTGAGGGGCAGGCTCTGCAGTTTGAATTCGATGGTATCGCCAACGATGCTATTTCACGAGGGCATCGCTTTCTGAATCCTGAAAAATTTCAGGTTAAAGACCTTGAATCGTATTTAGTAGAATGTGAAAAGCATTTTTTAGTTGTTGATCCCGATATCAGAAAAAAAACCATTTTGGAACAAGTTCAGCAATTAGCCGAAAAAGCCGGTGGTCATATTAAAGACGACGAAGAATTGCTGAACATGGTAAATTTCCTTGTTGAATTTCCGGTAGCCATTAAAGGAAATTTTGATTCCGGTTTTTTAGAGTTGCCGCAAGAGCTACTGGTGATAACAATGAAATACCATCAAAAATATTTTCCCGTCTGGGGTAAGGAGGAGAAGCTTCTCCCGTGTTTTATTACTGTCAGTAATATGCCTGCATCGGAAGGGAATGAAATACAAAAAGGCAATGAGCGTGTTTTGCGTGCACGACTGGAAGATGCCCGCTTTTTTTACGATGAGGACCGAAAGAAAAAACTCGAAGATTTTGTTGAACCTTTAAAAGGTGTCGTGTTCCAGAAAAAATTAGGAACGATTTATGAGAAAGTAAGTCGAGTCACCGATCTCGCGGGTATTCTTGCAAGTGAAGTATGTCCGCAAAAAGTAACACAAGCGAGAAGAGCCGCCGAATTATGCAAGGCCGATTTGGTCAGCCAGATGGTTTTCGAGTTTCCCGAGTTGCAAGGAATCATGGGCGGCTATTATGCTTCTCACTCGGGAGAAGATGCAGAAGTTGCCCAGGCGATTAAAGAACATTATCGTCCTACCTTCGCGGGGGATGATTTGCCCTCTAGCGATTCAGGAGCCAGCGTTGCCATAGCAGATAAGCTAGATACCATTATCGGTTGTGTAGGAGTAGGGCTAATTCCATCCGGCTCTGAAGATCCTTATGGGTTAAGAAGGCATGCCCTGGGTATTTTGCAAATCGTGCTGGATCGAGGATGGCAGCTTTCTTTTCAAAACCTCGTGGAGAATGGCCTCAATCTTATTGCGAATAAAGCTAAGCTGAACAAAGATGAAATAAAAAAACATGTAGAAGATTTATTTTCTCAGAGATACAAAACTTTGTTGAATGGAGAAGGTTTCCCCTACGACGCGATTGATTGTGTTCTGTCTACAGGGATGGATTCTATTGTTGATGTGAAAGCAAAAGTGAAAGCTTTTTCCGATTTAAAAAAACAGCCTTATTTTGAGCCTCTTGCCATTGCTTTCCGAAGGGTTGCTAGTATTTTAGATAAAAAGGTAGATGGGGAAATCGATCCTGGATTGTTGAATGAATCTGCAGAAAAACAACTGTATGCAGCTTTTTTAAAATTGCGTGATCCGGTACTGAGCCATATTAAGAATAAGGAGTTTTCCAGCGCATTGGAAAAAATGGGGGAGATAAAACCCTCTGTGGATGATTTTTTTGACAATGTGATGGTGATGGTAGAAGACCCTACCCTGCGAGCAAACCGCCTTTGCCTGCTGCGAGATATATCGGGCTTGTTTTCGGATCTTGCTGACTTTTCAAAAATTGTTTTGAAAAAAAGTTGACATCATTTTTGCAGGTAACCATAATAAAAAATTGTGCATGTTAATGATAAATATGAATAAAAATAACTCCGCAAGGGTTTGGAGGAACAAATGAATATTGCACTCACCGGTATTACAGGAATGGTGGGCTCCCATTTTATAAAAAAGCTTCTGGAAGATAATGCCAAAAGCGCAAACTATAACATTAAAGCCTTGATCCGCGAAGGCAGTGTTGTTGAACATTTAAAAACTTTCGAAGATATTGATTACATCATTGGCGGTCTCGAAGATAAAGAGTCTCTTGCGAAACTGGTGCAGGACGCAGAAGTTCTGGTGCATCTTGCCCATTTCCCCGGCCCGGTTCAAACCGTGGAAGAACTGGTGAAGGTCAATATCGATGGTTCCTTTGATTTGCTGGAAGAAGCGCGCAAGGCCAAAGTGAAACAGGTCATTTTTATGAGTGCCTGCACAGTTTTTGGAGAGGTTCTGCCTACCGTAAATAAAGATAATCCGATGGACGAAAATCATCCAGTTCGGCCTGGCAACCTTTACGGTTCCATCAAAAACTCAATTGAAGGATTCTGTTTTCAATTTCAAAAAAGCCGCGCATTCGATATAACCATCTTACGACCTGTCACCATTTATGGTGTGCGCCCACAGTTGGATAAGTCAGAATGGTTTCAGACGATTGATTATCTCGCCACCAACTATAATGTTGATCTGAAAGGCAGTACCAAATATATTTCAGTCGACTCTGTGGTGCAAGGCATTCAACGCACACTTGGAAATGCCGACGCGGCGGGAAAAATTTATCATCTGGTGGATGGTCATATACATAACCTGAAATTGGGGAATATGATTGTCGATGCTATTGATTCCTTCGGTGAATGTGAAGGTGTCCCGGGTGACGATGGAGTCCCAATGTCCAATCAAGCCGCAAAAGATATTGGTGTCGAATTTCGCGGTGAAGAATCCATCATTGAATATATCAAGCTGATCCATAAACTGCAGGGAGAGTATGGCGGTGAGCGTAATATCAATAACTGGTAAAGGTTTGAATGTGTCTTCCTTAACATCGAAATCTTTTATTGAACGCTTGATTCAAGAAGATTATAAATTTTTCACTGGCGTTCCCTGCTCTTTGCTATCTGGATTGATTTATGAACTGGAAGACCAGAATTGTGAAGTTCGTTACGTTCCATCTGTTCGCGAGGATGCTGCGGTGGGTTTGTGTGTCGGTGCCTATCTTGCGGGAACGATGCCCGTTCTTCTCATGCAGAATTCTGGTTTGGGATACTGCCTTAATGCCTTCACTTCCCTGAATTTAATTTATAAGATACCCGCATTGGTAATTATGAGTTGGCGTGGCAAAGCTGGCAAAGATGCTCCCGAACACATTATCATGGGTGATATCGACCAGGAACTTCTCAAGACTGCGGGTATGGAATATTCGATCCTAAGTGAAGAAAATTGTGAAGAAGTGCTTAAAAAGGCAAAACAAAAAATTTGCAATGAAAAGTTACCCTATACATTGATTGTTGAGAAGGGGTTGTTTGATGAAAGGCGCTGAAGCATTTCAGGAACTGATTCCTCTAATTAAAGACGAGCCAGTAGTTCATGCTAATGGTTTCATTTGCCGCGAATCGTTTACCCTTAAAGATCGTAAAGCTAATTTTTATATGATCGGTTCGATGGGGCTGGCCTCATCGATTGGCTTAGGGGTTGCCTTATGCAAACCTGATAAAAAGGTAATCGTCATTGATGGCGATGGAAACGTGTTGATGGCAATGGGTACTCTGGCCATGATTGCCGCAGAAGCACCGGAAAACCTGATTCATGTTGTTATAGATAATGAAGTGTATGAATCGACAGGAAGCCAGCGATCCATCTCAAGCAAAGTGAGGCTCGAAGAAGTTGCGAGAAGCACGGGTTATAAAAATGTTTTGCGAGTAGAGAAAAGGGAAGAAATTAAAGCAGCGTTTTTAAAACTGAAAGGTTCTGCGGGCCCGAATTTTCTGCTGATCAAAGTCGAACCCGGATTCGACCCCGCTACCGGACGCGTGACCCACACTCCCGAAGAAATCACCGATCGATTTATGCAGGCCATCGCTTAACAGTTCCCGATTAAGGGGTAAAAAAAAACGTTGCCCCTTTTTAAGAGCAACGGTTTTGATAAAATATGTCTATCTGTCTCCCACAATAGTAGATTAGGCTACAATATCTACCTGTGCGCCTGATCCAGGTTCAGAGGATTGTGCGTTTGCTGAAGCAGAGTTATCCTGACTCACAACACTTCCTTCTTCTCCACCTAAATCGCTGGATGCTTGTACAGGAGGAACAGCGCTGGTCTGAGCTTCCTGAGATACCTGGCCTTGAGTTGTATTCGATGCAGACTGCGCAGTATCTGCGGTTTCTGTGCTGGATTCCGCAGCGGGTCTTGGTGCTGAAACCGAACTTCCTAAGCTTGAAACGTCCATAGTTTTGTGGCCCCTTCTTTATTTTAAAAATAAGGAAATATTTTTTTAAAGATATTAATTACATCTTCTCTAGCTCGTCCTGTATTGCGTCTCTTAGCTTTAGCTGCTCTTCTGACGGAACGGTTCTAATGATCTTTTGCGTTTGCGAATCAATGACCTCAAACACGATATCGTTGTTATCCGTAACCAAGATTTTTCTTTGATCTATATTAGTGGTGGTTATTTTGCTGGAAGATGCTTTATTCCGCTGAACTCTGGTCTGAGCATCTTGTGACAAACTAACTATGTCCTCAGTTGGAGCGGATGAAGACTTATCTGTCGCAGGTGGACTGGGATTAGTCGATTTGAGTTTTTGTGCTGTCGAATTTCTCGCATTGTTTACGGCTTGGGTATCCATATTTATACCTCTAATTTATTCAAAAAAACGGATCATTATTTTGAGACCCTCTCCCACCACAGAACATTTTTAAGCGTACTATCTGGTTACTTCTTAACGGTGGGTTTAGGAGAGACTTTAGTTTTATTTAGTCGTCCCTGAAAAATTCGATAGAGCCCATATATAAAGGGTGAAGATGGGTTTTGAGTGTTGTAAAATTGCCGGAAGTTGTTGAATATCTTTCAAAACCCGGTGATTTTATGCAAGC
>DUZG01000041.1 GCA_013349585.1 Nitrospinota bacterium
CTTGTTGCGCTGCATAGACGATGAAGGCAATATAAAAGAAAATGCCACACCGGAATTGAAACAAGCGATTCGAGAAATCGAAGCCGCTCGCAACAAGCTCGAAGAAAAAATCCGCAAGATCTTTTCCAGCACGACTATAAAAGAAGCATTACAGGACTCCTATATCACCGAACGACAGGAAAGAATGGTGATCCCTATCCGTGCGGAATATAAATCGAAGGTGGATGGAATTGTCCATGACATCTCAGGAACAGGGCAGACACTTTTTATAGAACCAACATCTATCGTTCCTCTCAATAATCAATTGAAAATTGCACGATTGAAAGTCGCGCAAGAAAAGGCACGAGTTTTACAGTCTCTTGCAATGCAAACTCACGAAAACAGAGAATCCCTACAAAAAAACATGGAGAACCTGGCAACCCTCGATCTCATTTACGCCAAGGCCCGTCTGGCAAAATCCATGGATGCTGTTAATTGCCCAATGAACCTGCAGTCCAAAATGCAATTAAAGGAAGCGCGCAACCCTGAACTAACGTTGGATGGTGAAACGGTAATACCCAATTCTATTGAATGGGAAGACTCAACAAAAGTTGTCATCATCTCTGGCCCAAATACAGGTGGTAAAACAGTAACATTAAAAACTTTGGGCCTATTGTCGCTAATGGTCAGGGCTGGACTTTTTCTGCCAGTGAAAAGAAAATCTCATATACCGTTTTTTCCGGAAATCTATTCGGATATTGGCGATGACCAGAATATTCAATTAAAGCTATCTACATTTTCCGGTCATCTGGAAAAAATCATTCGTATTATTGACAATGCAACATCGGGTTCTTTGGTACTTCTCGATGAATTGGGGATAGCCACCGATCCCAACGAAGGTGCTGCTCTCGCAGAATCTATTCTTCTGGAATTAAAACGGAAAAATGTAATGACGTTAGTCTCAACGCATTATTTTTCCCTGAAAATTCTGGCGCAGACCCAGCAAGGGTTTCTCAATGCCTGCACTGAATTTAACACAGACACGATCAGCCCTACTTATCGTTTGATATTCGGCGCGCCCGGTCAAAGTGCCGCACTCGACACAGCAGAACGGCTGGGGTTGCAGCGAAGCATCATTGATCACGCACGCAGTTTATATCAAGCAAAGGATAAGCGCGCCGAGAACCTACTGGAAGACCTGACCCGGCAACGCCTGCAAATGCACCAGGACCAGGAAAAAATTAAAGAACTCAAAGCAGTAGTCGAACAACTGAACCGGGAACAAAACAGAATCACTCAAAGCCTTCGTGAAGAAGAAAAGGATTTCCAGAAAAATAAAACTAAGAAACTTCAATTAGAAGTACGCGCCGGTAAAACGGAAATCCACAAAATGATTCAAGAGATCAAAGGGGAAAAAAGCCTACCCAAAATACGCAAAGTAGAAAAGCAAATTCAAGCAATGGGCAAATCCCCACTGACATCCGATCATAATCTTGAGGAATGGAATCTCAGCTCAGACGATTTGAAATCTGGAGACACAATATTACTTGTAAGTCTGGGTGCGACGGCAACGCTTCTTGAATCTCCGGCAGGAAAGAAAAAGGTAAGAGTCCTAATGGGGAATATAACCACCGTTGTCGAGACATCTTCGATACGAGGCAACCCCCGGCGTAAAAATAATCCAAAACAAGAAAATAAAAAGGTTTCGATGCACATCGAAGCCGAATCACAAGGTGGGTCTTCCTGCGACCTCAGAGGCCTAAACTCTGAAGATGCGGAAACAAAAATGGAGGATTTTATCAGTCGCGCAATCGTAACCAAAGTACCACGGGCAATAATCATTCACGGACATGGAATGGGAACGATAAAAGCACTCGTCAAAAATTACCTAGAAAAAGCAGGTCTTTGCAAACAATTTTATCCGGGCAAACGCCAAGAAGGTGGTACCGGTGTTACCATTATGGAGTTTTAACTTTCAAGCAATCAACCCTTTTATCTTTTTTTAAATTCCGCACCAGTTTTTCTTCAAACCACGGGTTTTTCTTAAGCCATATATTATTGCGGGGCGAGGGGTGCGGCAAAACAAAGTATTCGGGCTGATACTCTTGCCAGTTCTTAACCATTTCGGTCAAAGTAGTTTTTCTACCTGCTTGCAAAAACCAGGCTTGAGTATATTGACCTATTAAAAGAGTAAGCCGTCTTTCGGGCACTTTATCGAGAATGGGCTGCATCCATGTTTCCGCACATTTGGGTGGTGGAGGTAGATCTCCAGATTTACCTTTGCCGGAATAACAGAATGCCATAGGTACAATTGAAAAATATTTCGTGTCATAAAACTGTTCCTTGGATACTTGTATCCACTCACGCAATCTGTCACCGCTGGCATCGTTCCAGGGAATACCGGATTTCTGCACTTTGATTCCCGGAGCCTGACCAACAATCAGAATTTTTGATCGCGCAGAAAATGAAAAAACGGGTTTGGGAGGATAGGGAAGATCGGCCTCGCAGAGAGTGCAGGCTTTGATATTTTCCTTAAGTACTCCAATTGTGTTGGCTTATCCATAACCCTATATTAATAAAAGGAGGAATATGATGCATAGAAAAATTCTATCTTCTTTGTCTATATTTTTAGTTGGCTTTTTAACCTTTTCTGGCTCTGTATGGTCTGGAGAAGTACAAACCATTACTTTAGGAGGCCAACCTTTAACCCTGACAGGAGAAAAATTAAAAACGGGAAAAATGTTCCCGACTGTCTTACTTCCTGATCTGGGATTGAACATGGTTGACTTGCAATCGTTCAAAGGAAAAGTAACCCTATTGAGTGTCGTTCCTTCTTTGGATACCCCCACCTGTGACAAACAAACTCACATACTCAGCGAAGAAAATAAAGGCCTGGATAAAATAGCCAACCTGATAACCATCAGTCGCGACCTTCCTTTTGCGCAAAAACGCTTCGCTACCAAAACCAAGATGAAAAATATAACTTTTTTGTCGGACTATCGTGATGCCGAGTTTGGAAAATCAACCGGATTACTTATTAAAGAAAATCGCCTGCTGGCACGCGCCATTATCATTCTCGATTCTAAAGGAATCGTCAGGTATCTAGAAATCGTTCCAGAACTATCAAAACTTCCTAACATGGAAAAGGCCATGGCATTTGCTCGCTCACTTTAAGTTTCCAAGGGAGGAGCCTTTTGTCTCCGGCAAAAAAGTTAAAGTATACTGGGCATGGCTCGATTAGTTAAAAACTTTTATCAGCTCACTGAACACTGCCTTTTCTTTTTTAAGTTTATTTTCGTTACCAAGAACACAGACGTTGCCCTCATCACGGATTTTCTGAAAAAGATCCGCATAATTTTTCAGATCTACTGGCTCGGTCGCCAATAGTTCACGGCGAAACTGCAACTTCATTTCATGCGTTCGCCCCGTAAGATAATCGATCATGGAGGCTGATCCTTTCCTATCTGGAGTCATGGGTGGGTCCATTTTCCCAACGCAACCAATAATTATTTTCTTTAATTCCTCTGAAGGAATTTCAAGTTGGCTTAAAAATTCAGCTATCTCATCGTACACATTCAATGTCTCGGACAAGTTGGGATCTCGGTAAGAGACGAGACCATAATCACCCGTCAAGAAATCGAAAGAATTGCTGCTTCCATACGCCCCGCCATGCACTCGAACCTTATCCCAAAGATAACCGGTACGAAGGAGCCCCTTCAATACCTCGAACTGCCCTGAATATTTAAATCCCAGTTCATACAAGTTGGCACCCTTGCCTACATACTGTACGTTGCTGGCTGTTAAAAATCCTTCATTTGAAGGAACTGCCTGAAATTTCCACTCCTCCACCTCAAACTTAGCATCAGGGAGAAGGTCATATAGATCGTTAATGCGTTTTTCAACTTTCGCATAATCCTTTTCTTCGCAAGTAACATTTAAAAGAGTATTTTGTTTCGTAAAAATTCGCTCTGCAACTTTTTTGAATTGACCTGCTACTTTCTGCGGATCTTTTTCTACCTGCTCCAGTAGGGTTTCTAGAAATCGGTAGTAGGTTATTCCATCCGTTAACTCATCAAACTTTCCAAGGCGAGAATGATAAGATTGCAATCTCGACAAAACATAATGATTGCCACTGGGAACAATAGAATCTTCCATATCCGCTTTCGCGCTACGAATTATTTCCACCAAGCGTTTACTGTTTTCAAAACTATGCTCTGCAAACAATTCATCGAAGAGGTCAAATAAATCGTCTACTTTCTCCACCAAAGCCTTGCCGTTGAAAAAAACATAGGAAAGGATGGATTGTCTGTCTTGAACGGTTGCCGATGAGTAGTGAGAACTTCGAATGCCGCCGGTATGAATGCCAATCTTTTTTGAAATCTCAGTGTAAGCATTTCGTTTCGTACCCATGCCCATAATTAGAGAACCCATCAAAGGAACATATTGAAGTAACTCTTGAGGCACTGTGTGAATATTAAAACCAATTTGAGTGTAGGCGATATGGTTAGTAAACAAATCATGGAATAGAATATTCTTTCCATCAACGTTTTTAACTTCCATGGGATATTGTTCTACAGCATCGGGAACGTCTTTAATTTCCAGAGAAGGAAGGACTGCAAGTGCTTCAGGGCTGTCTGCCTGCAATTGTTTTTCCTGGAGCCTACCCGTTTCTTCTATCAGGGCTTTTATTTCTTCTGTGCTCAACCCGCTTTTTACTTCCTTCAGTATTTTTCTCTCACGGGCTTCCCATTTTTTGCCTAGTCCGGCCTGCGGCGTGGCTATGAGAATACTCTTGTGGCTATTTCCAACCAAATAGCGACTTATCAAATCTTCAAAATATCCCTGACTAGATTTTTCCTTAATTTTCCGCATCACTTTTTCAAATTTCAAATGCGAAAAAGGATCTTTACCGTACAACCACGAACCCAGAGCCTGAATATTGTAAACAATCCCTTTCGCAAACCCACCAAAGTTTGCTTCACGCAGGCGGAAGTCCACCGAGTTGACAGCGGACCGAACCATATCCTCTTCTATCCCGTTTTTAACCAGATCATTTAGAGTAGAATCAATGATGCCGAGAATTTTTTCTTCATGCTCTGCCTCTGTGCCTTTCAGTCCAACTGCGAACAAAGTGTCCGCGCGGTTGTCATCAAATCCACCGCCAATAACTTCACTACCCAGTTCCGAATCAATAAGTGCCTTGCGTAACGGCGATGCAGATGTTCCCAACAAGAGATGGCTTAAAATACTGAACCCTAGGCAATGCTCATGGTTGACGGCCTTATCAAGCTTGAGACCCATTAACACATAAGTCTTTTTATCTAATGATTCCTGACTGGAAACTGGATAATTAAAGGCTTTTCTTTTGGGCTTTCTGAAAGAGCGTTGGTGTTGGATGGATGTATTTACTTCAATACGCTCAAAATCTTTTAAATATTTCTCATTTAGAAATCCAAGGTATTCAAGGGTATCGCCATCTCCATAGAGAAAAATCCTACTGTTGGAAGGATGATAATGTCTTTCATGAAACTCTTTAAAATCACCATAAGTCAGATCGGGAATATTTTTAGGATCACCGCCTGATTCGTAACCATAGGCTGTTGAAGGGAATAACGAATGGGCAAGTTGCCGATCAATATAACTTTCCGGATCAGAGAACACCCCTTTCATTTCATTGAACACCACACCTTTATAAATAATTTTATCATCCGGTTTCGTCAGCTCATAATGCCAGCCTTCTTGCTTGAAAGTATCTTCAGAAATTACGGGATAAAATACCGCATCCATATATACGTTCATCAGATTAAAAAAGTCTTTTCGGTTCCTGCTGGCTACCGGATACATGGTTTTGTCCGGAAAGGTCATGGCGTTCAAAAAAGTCTGCAAACTTCCTTTCATCAATTCAACAAAAGGTTCTTTGACCGGAAAGTTTTTTGATCCGCACAGAACACTGTGTTCGAGGATATGGGCAACACCCGCATCGTTTGTTGGGGGCGTTCTGAATGTTGCGCTGAAAACTTTATTATCATCATCATTTTCAAGCACCATCACTTCTGCACCGGTTCCTTCATGTTCAAAGAAAAGACCGAGCGATTTCAATTCTGCGATCTCTTCCTTTTTAATCAGTTTAAAACCGCTATAACTTTGATTGAGTTCAAAACTCATAAATTGTTTTCTCCAGTTTTATAAAGATATAGAACAAAACGAAATTGCATTGTATTGGCTTAGATGCTTTTAGCTTCCGAACGGTCCTATAAAGTTTAGCTACTTAGCCTTAATATCCAGACCGATCGGACAGTGGTCGGAGCCCATAACTTCCGGGGTAATAAAAGAGTCTTTCACCTTTTTCATCAACCCCTCTGTCACAAAAAAATAGTCGATACGCCAACCAATATTTCTGGCACGCACATTAAAGCGATAGCTCCACCAAGTATATTGATCGGGTGCTTCATTAAAAAAACGAAAGCTGTCTACATATCCATGCTCAACAAACTTATCTAACCAAGCTCTTTCTTCAGGTAGGAATCCTGAATTTTTTTGATTGGCTTTTGGGTTTTTCAAATCAATGGGCTTATGGGCGGTATTAACATCACCCGTTATCACCAGCTCTCTTCCTTGCGCTCGCAACTCTTCGCAAAGGTCAAGAAAGGCGTCATAGAATTCCATCTTATATTGCAGTCTCTCTGCGCCACTAGTTCCATTGGGAAAATATACGCTGAAAAGATCAAAGTCCTTAAACTCGATCCTGAGAACCCGTCCTTCGCAATCAAACCGCTCAATCCCTATCCCCAGATGAACGGCTACTGGTTTTTTTTTGGTGAATATGGCAACGCCGCTATATCCTTTTCTCTCAGCAGGATTCCAAAATGCGTGATAACCTTTTGGGTTGAATATGGTTTCATCGAGATCTTCGGTTCGGGCTTTAATCTCTTGCAGACACACTACATCCGGAGCTTCGGATTCCAACCAATCAAAAAAACCTTTTTTGACTACGGCGCGCAGGCCATTTACATTCCAACTAAAAATTCGCATAGATTTTTATAAGTTTTTTTTGGGGTTCACACAAAATTTACTCTGGAATACTTGTGCTCCCATTCTAGCGCATAAAACTGGGTAGTATAAAAAATGAATCGTTTGGGATTCATTATTATCCCCTGAATTGTTTAATTCCAGTTACCCAAGTAAAAAGCAGCGAGGTAAGCTAAAAAACCCAGCCATAAATTTCGACCAAGAGTTTGATAATGCTTAAAGGATTGCAAATCTTCAACTTTCGCATCAAATAAAAACCAATATTCGATTACAAACCATACCGGAGGTCCCATGGCCCAACCTGCAAATATTACATACCGCGGACAACCGGTTAGATGAGAATGATAAGTGTAGCCGAGACCGACAGCCACCAAAACAGGCCCCAGTAACTTGCGAATTCTACTTTTGCTCCATGCATTTTTTTCGAAATCAAAACCCATTTTTACCTTTCGAAATTAAAAACTATTGTGACTATTAGATAGATATGATAACAGCCAATCCTATTTAAAAATAGCCAGACATGATTGCTGTTTCATCCCATTTCTTTTGATGGATTTTCACAAAAAAAGATTTTAATTACCCTAATAAAATTAGCAAAAAGATATTGTTTTCAATGGGATATATGCAGGCCCGGTTTTTATCTTAAAGCCGTGGTTTTTGATTAAAAAATAGGGTATCCTTTGATTAGCGTTTGGATTTAATTCTCATTATAAAATATTAAAAAACACAGTTATCTTAGGGAGGATAAATGTATGTGGCTATATAATCGAGCGGGATTGACTATTCTAATGCTGGCATTTTTCATATTCGCCTTGGTGCCGTCTACCATGGCCGCCGAAACGCCAGACCCCACGGCATGTGATGGCGATGGAGATAGCGCCCGAAAAGGCCGCCCAGGTGTTGCTCCCGTTGAGGTCAGAGATGGTGTTGGCCCCACAAAAGAGTTGATACGTTCCGGGATATATTCAGCTGCGGCTAAATCCTCTGGAAAAGTATCGAAAGAAGACAAACGACATTTATGCTTGGCACTATCCCCTATCAAAAACCCTAAATCTCGCTACTACCATAAAGATCACAGTAATTATTATTGCACCCTGATCTTAAATCGAGATAGTCAGGCCTATTGCTATGCTGTAGTCCAAGGCGAACCCGGCAATTGTAAAAATATTGTAAGTGCCGAACTTGAAAAAGAATGTCTTGAAAAAGCTAAGTAGTCATTTCATTTTAACTTCAGAAAAAGGGCGACCTTAAAGGGTCGCCTTTTTTTTCTACCTCCAATGAGCCAGATCGAACTGGATGTCCGGAATCTAAAAGTTTTCTTCTCTACACCTCAAGGAAATTTTTTAGCCGTCAATGGAATAAACTTCCAGTTGCACAGAGGAGAAACATTGGCGCTTGTCGGCGAATCCGGTTGCGGTAAAACCGTGAGCGCGCTTTCCATCCTGAGACTTCTTCCAGAGCCCCCTGCAAAAATAACCAGCGGAGAGATTATTTTTGCAGGCAGAAACCTTCTATCCCTCAACGCTAAACAAATGAGAGAAATACGAGGCAAAGAAATTGCCATGATCTTTCAAGATCCCATGACGTCCCTCAATCCTGTTTTGACCGTCGGCCAACAGGTTATTGAAACCCTTTTGCGGCATAAAAGTTTAAACAAAAAAGAAGCACTAAAAATATCTGCTCAATTATTAGGGAAGGTGGAATTACCTTCTCCTGAAGAAAAATTAAAACAATTTCCACATCAACTAAGCGGTGGCATGAGGCAGCGCGTCATGATTGCCATGGCTCTGGCCTGCGAACCCAAAATTCTAATCGCTGATGAACCTACCACAGCACTGGATGTTCTTATTCAAGCGCAGATTCTAGAACTTCTGGAAAACCTTAAAAATGAAACCGGAATGTCCATGCTACTTATCACTCATGACCTTGGAGTGGTTACAGAAATTGCGGAGCGGGTTATGGTTATGTATGCAGGGGAAGGTTTAGAGACAGGTTCAACAAAAGACTTGCTCGATAGCCCACATCACCCCTATACAAAAGGGTTGATTTCTTCTCGTCCGCATTTGGGATCTACTAGAGAAAAAGGACAAAGGCTCACAGAAATTTCTGGAAGCGTTCCTTCCCCCCATCAACGACCGACCGGCTGTGCTTTCCACCCACGCTGTGATTGGTCGACCGAACAATGCAAAACGCAAAAACCCCTATTACAAACACCAAATCAAAATCGACAATTCAGTTGTCACCTACAACCCGGGTCGATATGACTGATAGTCCCTCGTTTCTAGAAGTACGAAACCTTAAAAAACATTTTCCTCCTAGAAAAATTATTCTACAAAACAATACAGCCCCTGTTCGTGCAGTGGATGGTATTTCGTTCACACTTAAGGAAGGAGAAACACTGGGTCTTGTAGGTGAGAGCGGATGTGGTAAATCGACAGCCGCACGCACTCTGCTAAGACTAGAAATCCCAACCTCTGGTTCGGTTCACTTCAAAGGGAAAAATCTTGCATCCCTTTCAGAAACCGAACTTCGCAATCAGAGAAAAGAAATGCAGATGATTTTTCAAGACCCCTTTTCATCTATCAATCCGAGACGAAAAATAAGCGACGTATTACGCGAACCTTTTGTAATACATGGTTTCAAAGAGAACATATCCGAAGCTGTGGTGAAACTGCTCGATCAGGTTGGTCTCTCATCCGATTATGTTAACCGCTATTCTCACGAGATGAGTGGCGGTCAATTGCAACGTGTGGGAATTGCCAGAGCCATCGCATTAAATCCAACCCTAGTGGTCGCTGATGAACCGGTGTCAGCTCTGGATGTTTCAATACAAGCCCAAATCATTAATTTGATGATGGATTTAAGAGAAAAACTGGGAATAGCCTTTCTCTTTATCTCCCACGATATGAGTATTGTGGAATATTTTTGTGACCGAGTGGCAGTGATGTATCTGGGGAAAATTGTTGAAATTGCCAGTAGCGAAGAAATTTATAAAAGGCCGGCACACCCTTACACTGAGGCCCTTATTAATGCGGTTCCTGGTATAGAGTCAGGACAACAAAAACAAAAATTAAAAGTGCGCGGAGACATTCCCGACCCATCCAGTCCACCGCAAGGATGCTCTTTTCATACACGCTGTCCTTTAAAAGAGAAACAATGCGAGGAAATGGAACCGAATCTTAAAGAGGTCGCCTCCGGCCATTATGTTGCATGCTTATTAAAAGAGGGATAAGAATATGTTAATCCTCTTCGCTCTCTGGCGAAGAAGGTAAGGGCGATGCATGGTGCATTATCATTTCCCAGCTTCCTTCATTCAGTTGAAACAGGTTGGTGGAAAAGACCTTAGATGCCAGAACACCATGGGTAGCAATGGTATAAAGTTTTTCAACGCAAGAAACCCAGGCCAAACCTTCTGATGTTGTCACACTGATATCCGTGGCCTGAATGTCCATATTTCCCGAGTTTTTAAATATGCCCTGCCAGCTATCAATAATGGATTCGAGTCCACTTAAAGGCTCCCAGCCGGGATGGACACAAGTTACCTTTTCATGTGAACTCCAAACCCTTTTCATAGCATCCAGATCACGAGTATTGAAGGCTTTATAAAAACTTTCATTTGCCGCAACTATTAATTCTTCATTTTTCATTAGACACTATCCCTTTATTAATATATCCAACGCCGCAAAAGTCTCACTTGAAGCCCAGTTTTTTGCACCATCAACGCGTGCAGCCACCCTTCCCGCTTTATCTATCACATAAGTAAAGGGGATGGTAAAGGAAGGATAAAGTTTCTCTGCGGTCCCACCGGAATCAATAAGTACCGGGAAAGTCAGGTTATTCACATCAACAAAAACTTTGACCTTAGAGAGATCACCCTTATCCAGGCTAACAGCAAGTACCGTCACCCCTTGTGATCGATATCGACGGTATAGTTTTTCAAAGGCTGGCATTTCTTCAAGACAAGGAGCACACCAAGTAGCCCAAAAGTTTAAAATAATAACTTTATCCTTATGGTCAGCTAGCCCTTCTAAATTACCTTGCAGATTTCTCAGCGTAAAACCCGGAGCCGGATGCCCTACTTCAGGCCTTTCCTGATTGAGTGTCGTCTTTTGATTGGGAGAAAGTTTAATTCGATAAGCAATAACCGCCAACACGATGACAAACAGCAGGTAAATCAACCCATGCTTTCTAAGATGAGTAAAGTTGTTCTCTTTTAAGACGGTCGATTTCATCTTTTAATTTTTCCTGCCTAACCCGTTGTCCCATGAGCAAAAAATAAAGAAGTGTGAATGCGCATAGTGAGATTCCCAGTGTAATCAGCATGCTGGTCTCCATACCTTTCCCAAATCCTTCGGACGAGATCACTTTGGGTTGAGGATGAAACGTCCGCCACCATAAAACAGAAAAATGGATAAAGGGAATATTCAGAAAGCCAACAATACCCAGTACCGCTGCATAGCGAGCTCTCATAAAACCCGCTTCGGTTTGTGCACGCAGCATCAAGTAAGCAACATAAATAAGCCACAAAATTAAGGTCGAAGTTAAGCGCGCATCCCAAACCCACCAAGTTCCCCAAATAGGTTTTGCCCAGATAGGACCGGTTATCAATACCAGCGAACAGAAAATTACTCCTATTTCAGCCGAGGCATGTGCATAGATATCCCATTCTCTTTCCTTTTTCCAAAGAAAGAGAATGGAACAGGTGAACACAATAAAAAATGCAAAGAAGGAGAGCCAGGCAGAGGGAATATGAATATACATGATTCTCTGAACCGGGCCTTCAGTTTGCTCCGTTGGCACAAAAAGGAAGATGGCCGCCATCGCAAAAAGAAATACGATGCCTGTCAACCAGACAAGTATGTAGCTTTCTTCGTTCAACTCTTCAGTCGTCTCCTGATTCATTATCGCGATTCCTTGCTAAGAGTTTCTTTTAGCAATTCCAAGTCCTTTTCCAACTCTCGGCTACGTTGCTTGAGAGTATAAACATAATAAATAATGCCCCCCCAAACAAACGCGTTCGCGGCAAACAAGAACCCAAAGTTATCCATTCAATCATTCCTCCAAAATATGGTCTATCGTCATTATGGAAACCCCAATATAGATGATATCGAAGGATGCCGTCAAACCAACCCACTTCATCATATCAGAAAGTTCCGTCCCATCAAGTATCTGCCCGGTCATTCGCACTGCTGCAATAATGATTGGAATCAGCAGTGGATAAAGAAGGATGGGTAGCATGATCTCGCGCGTTTTAAGGTTTGATGATAGTGACGACAAAAGAGTCCCCAAAACACAAAACCCCAAAGTCCCTAGAAACACCACGACTAACAGCGGACCCAGATGCGACAAAAGATCGATATCAAAAAATATCATAAAAAGGGGAAGGATAAAAAGTTCCATGATCGATAAAAAAATCAGATTACTGATCAATTTGCCAAAGTATATGGCCGTTCGATCGGCTGGAACAAGCATCAGCCCCATAAGGCAATCGTTTTCTTTTTCCAACATAAAAGATCGGTTCAATCCAATCGTCCCCGCAAATAGAAACGCTACCCATAAAATCCCGGGACCCACTTCACTGGCTTTTACAATACTCAGGTTAATAGAAAAGATAAAAATCAAAATCACCAATAATGCAAAAATAAACATAGCACTAAGCAGTTCCCGAGTTTTCAACTCAGTGACAAAGTCTTTCCACACGATCGCCGCGATTTGATTTAAATATAAGTTCATAATCGAGTTTTTATATGTACCTGTTCACCATCAAATACCTATTCCCGTCGAAAATTGATTATCGCGGACAGCATCAAAATATGTAGACTCAAATCTATCTTTATCGACATCGGAAATATTTTTCAGAAACGCAAACTTCCCCTGCACTTGCAAAGCAACCTTGTCGCACATTTCCAACCCACAGGAAATATCGTGAGTGGTCATTAATATAGTGCGGCGGCGGTCATGCAATCTTTGCAGATGTTCCTTAAGAACATTGGTAGCATGAAGGTCTAAGCCTGTAAAAGGTTCATCCAAAAATAAAATGGCTGGGTCGTGAAGGATGGCGCGGGCGATAGAAAGTCTTTGCAACATACCACGGGAAAAAGTTCGAACCCGGTTGTTTCTTCGCGGACTCAGCCCCACTTCCTCGATAACTTTTAAAGACTTGTCCTCGGGATGTTCAAGGCCGTGCATGCGTGCAAAAAACATCAGGTTTTCTAAGGGTGTCAGGTCGGCATATAATGCGGTGGAGTGGGAGATAACACCAATCTTCTTTCTCATTTCCGGTTGCCCTTCAGTAACATCGAATCCTGCTACCTTTGCCGTTCCCGATGAAGGCTGTGTCAATCCTGATAGAATTTTGATCAGCGTGGTTTTACCCGCTCCATTAGGACCAAAAACTGTCAGAAACTCTCCCTGCTTCAATTCGAAATCTATTCCATCAACAGCTTTCAAAGTACCAAAGGCTTTTCGGAGATGCCGAACCTCAATTGCATTTTCAAGGGATTCCATTTAACTGGCCTGGGAGGGATTCATCAGGATCTTGCGGACTTCTTTTTCTTTCGACCTTGTTCCAACTGATCTAATTGTACGATTAATTCCGTAGCTTCCCCTTCTAACTTTTTTCGAAGCTCCTGATAATCTGATTCCGAAATCTTTTCAGTATTGAGATCGAACTCAAGCTCCTTAATAGAAATAAGGGTCTCTTCTTTCCGTACTAGAAGATGCTTGTATTCATCACTGTCGGGGTCGACAGTTTCAACCAGTTTCTTGAGTTGTAACTTGCCAAATAGAGGAATCCCCACGACAAGGAGGACAACCACAACGAAAAGCAGCTCTAAGAAGTGGACAAATCCCATCCCTATAATTCGATCCCGTCTAATTCATCCTGCAAACGTTTGGAATACTTCTCGGATGTTGCAGTTTTTTCTTCAGGTTCATTCTGGGCCACGATCTTGTCTTTTTTATCCACCCAAGAATATATAACCTTTCGAACTCCCACTCCTCCCGCAACCAAAGCAATAAACGGCATCACCCAAGCAGTAAGATTGAACCCAAATTTTGTCGGAGCCGACAAAACTGTTTCACCATATTCATCGACTTGAGATTTAATAATTTGTTCCACAGTAAGTCCCGAGTCTAGCATCTTAGAAAATTTAGCTCGGGTTTTGTCTGAAGTAGAGCAGGTGCAGTTTACAAGCACCTTGCCGCATTTATCATCGCATTTACACATTAATCCATTTTCTAAATCCTGAAGAAGCGAACCCGCATATGAGGTCGCAGAAACACTCACAAAAAACCAGGCTGCAACAAAAATGCTGAATGTAAATTTTAATAAAGGCATTTCTTACTCCTGCGCCGGAGAAGGAAATAGAGATTCTTCTCTACGAAAACGTTCCAAACGACGCCTTTGCTCTAGTCGGTCAGGCCACATAGATATCATCGTACCAAATGCAATGACCCAACCACCCGTCCACATCCAACTCACCATGGGGTTTACATAAACTTTTATAGTGGCCGACTCATCGTCCCTGAAATCTGCGAGGATCATGTATAAATCTTCTCTCCAAGTTGAAAGCACATCCACTTCAGAGACCGGTTGATTCTGGCCTTTATAAAATTCTTTTTCCGGACGCGCAGTCCAGTAGTGGTTGCCGTTTCGTTTGACATCAAGCTGGGCAATGACCCGAGTTTTGACACTGGTTGCCTCTATCGCCACAAGTTTTTCGTAGGTAATGCTATATCCTCTTATTTCAAACTTTTCGCCGGGTTTAAGATGTTTTTCAACATGGGTTCCATAAGCTTGCGATCCTGCAATACCCGCAAAGATTAGAACAATACCTATATGAACAATATACCCCCCGTAACGCCTTTTGTTGCGCCAGGTAACCGTAGACAACGCCCCGAATATCGATTCCTCATGCAACCCCATTCTCGAAGCCGTTCCCTTGTAGAATTCACCGAGGATACAAGTCATCACAAAAGCGCAGAGGATAAAAGTGATATATGTATAATTCTCAACCCGGCTGCCCAAAGGAATAACAGGAAACAATGCCACCGCAGTAATAAAAGCCACTGCCAAAGGTCGTAAGAAATTTTTCTTTAAATTGGACAGAGTCGCCCGACGCCAAGCAATAACCGGCCCAACACCAACAAGTGCTAAAAGAGCAAGCCCAATCGGAACATTGACCTGATTATAAAAAGGCGGACCTACGGTAATTTTTATTCCACGAACGGCTTCTGAAATAATGGGAAAAATAGTTCCCCAAAAGGTTGCAAAAGCAATTCCCAGTAAAAGCAGATTGTTAAAAAGAAAACCACTCTCACGCGACAAAAAAGAGTCCAACTGGTTTTCACTTTTCAATAAAGGAAGACGAGAAACAATCAACGCCGTACAGGAAAAAAGTATAACGAAAAGGAAAGCCAGAAAATAATATCCTAACGTAGCTTCATCAAATGTGTGAACAGACTGAATAAGACCGCTACGTGTGATAAATGTACCAAAAATGGTCATCACAAAAGTAAGAAGGATCAAAGACATGTTCCAGACTTTCATCATGTCCTTTTTTTCCTGGATCATTACGGAATGCAAAAAAGCGGTCGCAATTAATAAAGGCATGAAGGCCGCATTTTCCACGGGGTCCCAAGCCCAATAGCCTCCCCAACCCAATTCGACATAAGCCCATGAAGCACCAAACAGGTTTCCCATGCAAAGAAAAAACCAGGAAATCAATGTCCATTTTCTCGTTAATCGAATCCAGCCATCATCCAGATTTTTACTGATCAACGCAGCCACAGCAAAAGCAAATGGCACCGTAAACCCGACATACCCAAGGTATAAGGTCGGTGGGTGAATGACCATCCAGTAATTTTGCAGAAGTGGATTCAAGCCGCGGCCATCTTCAGGCGGCAAAGGAATGCGTTCAAACGGATTTGTTGAAAAATTAACCAGACAAAGAAAAAAGATAATAATAATTAGCAGCACTGCCATTGCATATGGGACAACGCGAAGATTTTTTTTTCGGTTCTGAATATGTACCACCACCGTATAAGTGGTAAGAAGCAAAGTCCAAAATAGAAGGGACCCTTTTTGCCCACCCCAAAAAGAAGCGAATTTATAAAAGGTATCGAGTTCGATATTGGAATAAGCCCAAACATATTGAAGACTGAAGTCATTAGTGAGAAATGCTCTCCATAAACAAATAGAAGAGATCATCACACAACCCCATACAATCAGCGGAGTCTTATCTGCACTCAGGTAAAGGTCTATCCGGTTGCCACGTGCAGCCATAATGTACGCAACACAGCCATAAATAGCGGTCGCCAAGGCTATAAGTAATGAAAATTCACCAATATCATTCATGAATAAAAATAGAAGCTGGTTACCCTTGAGTTGCAGGGATCAGGCTTTTTTAGAATTTTAAAGGAAGGTTAAATCGTTGTCTTTGGCAAGGCGTCCGTTTTTTTCAAACCGGGCTCCTTATACTTATCGGTACTCAGAGATCCGGGATGCATTTTCCCTGCCTCTTTCTCCGCTTCATATTTTGAAGGACAACTGGTCAACAAAGTATTTGCATGAAAGACACCGTCTCTTCCCAATGTCCCTTCCACAACCACTTCTCTACCGTCTGCAAACATATCAGGCGTTACCCCCTGATAGGTTACTTTCAATGAGGATTCTTTCTCCTCAATTAAAAAATTCACATCTAAATAATCATTAGGATCTCTTTGGATGGAACCATTTACGACATTGCCCTTGACCTTAAGTCCCGCTCCGGCATAGGAAATCTTCTGGCTGAGCAATTCATCAACCGTGAAAAAATACTGCGACGTATTGCTGATCCCCATAGTGATTAAATATCCGATCGCACCTACGATCAACAAGCTTCCCACCAAAAATCTGACTTTTTTCTGCTTCATAACCAGTTCTAATCCTTTGGAAAAAGGTAACATCCATAATCATTTAGGCTTAGTTTCATAGTAGCATCAGGAATTTAGACTTGTCAAAGCAAATTCATTGAAATCGAACGAGGCTCAAGTTCGCCTATCTCTATAATGAACAAACTCAATTGATTTACTTTTTAGCTATGCTTTTCCGTTAAAAATTAATCCTTCCCTACCTTGGCTATAAAATTATCCCGCAGGTATCACATCCAAAATCACAGAAATTCCCCCAGGAAATCCGGACAATCCCGACCTAGTATCGAGAAAACCCTGTTTTAATAAAAACTTATACGATTTCCCCCTGTCTGATAATCCATATTTTTGTCTCATTTTAGGTTGACAGTTTGTCGCGGTATGATAGGATTGTGTAACAAAGTGTCTTAAAATGTAACTTTATGTCATATTCTATCAAACATGCTGGCAGAGCAAATGAGTAGTTTCTTAGGTACCTACAACATCAGTTTAGACGACAAGGGCC
>DUZG01000042.1 GCA_013349585.1 Nitrospinota bacterium
AAGCCTTTCAGCGCCGATGGTACTGCACGGGCAGCTGTGTGGGAGAGTAGGACGAGGCCGGGTTTTTTATTTAAAACGTCATTAGCATTACGCTGATGGCGTTTTTTTTTGCATTCTGTACTACCTTGAAAACCACAGCATAATATTGGGTTTCATTCCAGAAGAAAGTAAACAGTTTATTCGTCCCTACAATCCCAACCATATTTTTCTGCCAAATATTTCCTAGTTTGCGATACAAATTAGAACATCATTCAAGCTAGAAATTTCTAAAATTTCAACGCTTTTTGATTGACAAAAACTACCGGCTTAGTTATATTCGCCCTTCTTATTATCAGTACTTAGCACCCTGCAGCACAGCACAGTTAACTGTTTATTTATGGGGGTTTAAGGCTGTTTATAAAGAGAAATCAAATCGCAGTTAAAAAAACTAGTAACAGTACAATTTCTCTTAATTTCATTTATAGCCAAACTGCCTCTAGGAAAAGATATGCTGGAACAATACACGGGTGCCGCAATCATGTTTCTACTTTCCATGGGCATTGCCTGCGGCATGATTGTTATGACATCTTTGCTGGGTCCCAAAAAGCATTTCATTGATAAAATGGAACCCTTCGAATGTGGCGAAAGCCCACTGGTATCTCCTCATCAAAGGTTCTCTGTTAAGTTTTATCTAGTGGGAGTTTTGTTTGTCCTGTTCGATATTGAAGCAATTTTCTTTTTTCCTTGGGCCATCTTATTTAGGCGGCTCGGTCTGTTTGGCTTCATCGAAATGCTTTTGTTTATCCTGATCCTTGGGGTCGGACTTTTATACGTTTGGAAACGCGGTGGCCTCGACTGGGAGTAGCGCGAGAGACTAGTTGCTTGAACAATACAACTTTTGCAATGTGTTCTGAATTGAAAGAATAAAAAATGTCTGATACAAAATTCATTGACTTGATAAAAAGTAAATACACTGACGTGGTTCTCGACAGCCATAATTTTCGAGGCGATCAAACGGTCACGGTTAAGAAAGATTGCGGAAATGAATTTTTTAAGTTTTTAAGAGATGAACCGGAGCTCGATTTCAACTTTCTAATGGATATCACCGCCGTGGATTACATGACTAAAAAGAACGAGCGCTTTGAAGTCGTCTACCATTTCTACTCCCAGAAACATAACGATAGATTGAGAGTTAAAATACCGGTTTCGATAGATGACTGCATTGCTGAAACGATCACTCAATTATGGAAAACGGCAAATTGGTACGAAAGAGAAATTTGGGATATGTACGGCATCAAATTTCGTAATCATCCAGACCTAAAAAGAATTCTCATGTACGAAGAGTTCAAGGGACACCCTTTACGCAAAGATTATCCGATCAATAAACGACAGCCCCTGATAGGGCCGCTGAACTAGGTTTATAAATATGTGGGTTGATTTAGCTATCACATTCGTAAAGATTCTTTTTGTCCTTGCTATTACGGTAGGTTTTTTTGCTCCCGTATTAACATGGGTAGAAAGAAAACAAAGCGCCATTATGCAAGACAGGATTGGTGCAAACCGTGCCGACATTTTGGGCTTTACGGTATTGGGTCTTTTCCACATAATTGCCGATGCTTTAAAAATGTTTACTAAAGAGGATTTCATTCCTCAAGGCGCGAACAAAATTTTACATACCATTGCTCCAATCATTGCCGTGGTTCCGGCGCTTCTAACTTTTGCAGTGGTTCCATTTGGTGGACAATACACACTGTTTGGCAAAGAAGTTAATCTGGTTATTTCTGATCTGGATGTCGGTTTGCTTTTTGTTTTTGCAATTGCTTCACTTGCAACTTACGGCTATGTGATCGCCGGTTGGAGTTCCAACAACAACTGGTCACTATTAGGGTCCATGCGAACCGCATCACAAATGATTTCGTATGAAGTCACTATGGGGCTCACCATTGTTGGCGTTCTCATGGTCTATGGCTCCATGAAACTGACAACGATTGGAGCGATACAGGAAGACTTTTTTAGATGGGGATTATTCTTGCAACCTTTGGGATTCGTAATGTTCCTGGCGGCATCGATTGCTGAGAATAAAAGAATACCTTTTGATAACCCTGAGGCAGAATCGGAAATCGTCGCCGGTTATTTTACAGAATACAGTGGACTAAAATTCGGCATGTTTTTTATGGCCGAGTTTATAGAAATGGTCACGATCGGCGCAATCATGACTATTTTGTTTTTTGGCGCATGGCATATTCCATTTTTACCAACCGCCACGTTACTCGGTTGGTTTGATTTTTTTGGCACCACTGGATCGAACCTGATTGTAATGTTCATCCAGGTCGGTGTATTTTTCACAAAAATAATTTTCTTTATCTGGTTGCAGATGACAATTCGCTGGACATTGCCACGTTTTCGTTATGATCAGATTATGAAATTGGGGTGGAAGATTCTTCTACCGCTTTCTTTAGCAAACATTTTAATAACTGGGATCGTTATCCTAGTTCTTAATTAAAAGGAGGCCGTACGATGGCCTATTATGTAAATAGAAATATCAAGATGACCTGGTGGGAGAGACTTTACCTCCCGGAAATAATAAAGGGTATGGGTATCACCTCCCGGCATTTTTTCGTGAACCTCTTTGGGTTTGTTCCCTATTTATTGGGGGCAAAAAAAGAAAGACCCATCATGACGGTCTACTATCCTGAAGAGCAGGTTCAATACCCGATTGCGTATCGTGGGCGACCGGTTTTAGCTCAAAATGAAGACGGGCAACCTGCTTGCGTTGCTTGCGGCTTATGCGAAATTGCTTGTCCGGCTTACTGTATCCATATTGAACCGAGCGAAAATAGTGGTAAGCAAAATCAGTATGAGCGCTGGCCGGATGTATTCAATATAGACTACGCTATTTGTATTTTTTGCGGAAACTGTGAAGAAGCCTGTCCGGAAGAAGCCATTTTCATGAGTGACGATTGCGAAATATCAATGCTCGATCGTAAACAAATGCTTTACACAAAAGAACAGCTTTTAACTCCGGTGGCCGATTTGCAAAAACGCATTGACTTCACCCGTAATATGTACGCCAAATGGAATTATTAATTTTTTATCCTATTGCAGGCCTGTCCATTGCCTTAGCTCTGGGTGTTATTTTTAACACCAGCCCGGTGGGCTCTGCTATGTGCCTCATCGGTATGATGCTCGGGTTATCTGGAATCTTTGTGCTCCTACAAGCTCACTTTGTCGCCATCCTGCAGATCATTATTTATGCAGGAGCGATCATGGTTTTATTTATGTTCGTAATCATGCTTTTGAATTTGAAAGAAGCGGCCGCAGCCGATTGGGTGACGAGAGATAAAAACCTTTTCATCTCTATAATGAGCGGCGTATTAGCGATAGGAATTTTGTACAAAATTGTGGATGTTATTTTTATGGCCGAATTAAATTCCCCCGCCACGTTACCCGATTCGTTCGGGACAGTTGCAACTATTGGCGAAGCATTGTTTACAGATTTCGTGTTGCCATTTGAGGTGGCATCACTTTTATTGTTAGCAGCTATGATCGGGGCAGTTGTCCTCGCGAAACCTAAACTGGACTGACTATGTTTGAAGATTCGGTTCCCTTAGCTCATTATTTGACCTTAAGCGCAGTTCTGTTTGTAATCGGAATTGTCGGTGTTCTGGTTCGTCGCAATGTGATCGTGGTGTTCATGTCAATCGAGATCATGTTGAATGCGGTGAATATTTCTCTGATTGCATTCGATCATTATTTGAATCTTTCCAACGGTCAGATTTTCAGTTTTATGGTGATGTGTGTTGCTGCTGCAGAAGTGTCGGTGGGACTGGCAATTATTATTGCCCTGCACCGTAACAAACCAACGGTCAATCTTGATGAATTCAACCTGTTGAAGTGGTAATAAAAGTATGTTGTTAAAACTAACTTGTCTGGTACCCCTCTTTCCGTTGCTCGGATCCATCATAAATGGATTCTTTGGGTTGCGAATTGGGAAAAATGCAGTTGGAATTATTGCCTGCGGAAGCATGGCTTTGTCTTTTCTGACTTCCGTTTTGATTTTTGTGGGTTTTCTCATGTTACCGGAAGGACAGCACGTTTTCGAGCAAGTTGCCTGGACCTGGTTTGGCGCTGGGGACTTTTCTGTCGACTTTGGATTTCAGATAGACCCCCTAACTCTGATTATGATGTTTGTTGTAAGTGGAGTTGGGTTCATCATTCATGTCTACGCCATTGGCTACATGCATGAAGAATACAGTTTCTACCGATTCTTTGCTTACTTCAACCTGTTTGCCAGTGCCATGCTGATTTTGGTTATGGGTAACAATTTTCTAATCATGTTCATCGGTTGGGAAGGTGTTGGCTGTTGTTCTTACTTTCTTATCGGTTATTATTTCGAGAAAAAATCCGCCTGCGATGCTGGTACCAAGGCTTTCGTTGTCAACCGGGTGGGGGACTTCGCGTTCCTGCTCGCTGTCATGTATATCTTCAATATTTTTGGCACCATCGACTTCACTGAAGTTATGCACGCGGCTCCTGAAAAACTAATTTATGCTGGCGAAGCAGTCACCCTTATCACCCTATTGCTTTTTGTCGGCGCAACCGGCAAATCAGCGCAAATTCCTTTATACACTTGGTTACCCGATGCAATGGAAGGCCCGACCCCGGTCAGTGCCTTGATCCACGCTGCCACCATGGTAACTGCAGGTGTTTACATGATCGTCCGATGTAGCACCCTGTTTAATCTGGCACCCATGACGATGATGATCGTGGCCGGCACAGGTGCGGCAACAGCAATTATGGCTGCAACCATTGGCATGACTCAATTCGATATTAAAAGAGTATTGGCCTACTCCACAGTCAGTCAGATCGGTTATATGATCATGGCTTGCGGAGTCGGTGCCTATACCGCTGCCATTTTCCATCTAGTAACCCATGCCTTCTTTAAAGCCTGTCTCTTTCTTGGCTCCGGAAGTGTCATTCATGGTATTCATGGCGAGCAGGATATGCGCAAGATGGGTGGGCTTAAAAACTATATGCCTATTACATATTGGACATTTCTGGTCTCAACGCTTGCCATTGCAGGCATTCCTCCGTTATCCGGTTTCTTCAGTAAAGATGAAGTTCTTTATCATGCGTTGATGGATGGCAATATTATCTTTTGGGGAATGGGTATTGGGGCAGCCTTGCTAACAGCTTTTTATATGTTCCGCTTGGTGTTCATGACCTTTCACGGCGAATCACGTGTTGATCCATCCGTGCATCCACATGAGTCACCAAAAGTAATGACCATGCCACTTGTTATTCTTGCAGGGTTGGCAACGGTAGGTGGCATATTGGGAATTCCGCTTTTTCATGGCTGGCATATTCTCCACAACTGGTTAGAACCAGTTCTGCATTTCGATCTTGCAAATGCCTTGCAACATTCAGAACACATGCTGCACGAGGCTGGTAAACATACACCTTCTTGGGGACATTTACTCAACCCAAAAGAACACAATTTATGGCTTGAAGTATTCCTGATGGCATTTTCAGCTTGTGTGGCCATCACCGGAATCGTAGCGGCATATATCTTTTATATTAAACGACCTGACTTGCCTGAAAAGTTTACGAAAGGCCAGTGGGGATTCGAGCTGGTACAAAACAAATATGGTGTCGATGAACTTTACGACGAGGCATTCGTCAAACCCACTGTAGAGGCATCGCATTTACTTTGGAAAGAAGTCGATGCCAAAGCTATAGACGGAACGGTAATTGGTACCGCTAAAAGTATTGGATGGTTAAGTAAACAAGCTCAGGCCTTTCAATCTGGCTTTGTTCGCAATTATGCCTTGTTCATCGCAGTTGGGTTCATCAGTCTTTTATTGATTATGTTTTAGGGAATTATGTTTCTAACTTTTATAACTTTCTTGCCAATAATTGGTGCGTTTCTTCTCGCCTTTTTTCCTAAGAAAAGTGAAGGTGCGATTAAGCAAACTGCGCTTGCAGTAGCAGCAACTGATTTTCTCCTTTCTATTTATTTGTGGACCAACTTTGATAACTCCACTCATAAAATGCAATTTGGGCTTAATGTCCCCTGGATAGAATCTTGGGGAATCAATTACCATATTGGCCTTGATGGAATTTCCCTACTGCTTTATGTAATGACCACATTCCTGACGATGATCTGTATCATCGCTTCCTGGGATGTTAAAAAACATATTCGCGAATACATGATGGCTATGCTGGCTCTCTCTACCGGTATGCTGGGAGTTTTTATTTCTCTCGACCTTTTCATGTTCTATGTGTTCTGGGAATTCCAGTTGGTCCCAATGTACATCATCGTTGGAGTATGGGGCGGTCCTCGACGGATTTATGCCGCAGTTAAGTTTTTCCTTTATACGGCAGTAGGTTCGCTGCTAATGCTGGTAGCTATCATCTGGATTTATTTCCATATCAAGGAAACAACAGGTGTGGCAACAGCAGATATTCTATTCATCACCGACCATTTAAGTTCGAGTGTTCCACTAGGTACTCAAAAATGGCTGTGGGCTGCTTTCTTTCTGGCCTTTGCTATCAAAGTGCCTATGTTTCCATTCCACACCTGGCTCCCTGACGCTCATGTAGAAGCGCCAACAGCGGGTTCTGTTATCTTGGCTGGTGTTTTATTGAAAATGGGAACCTATGGTTTCTTACGATTCAACCTTCCCTTTTTCCCACAGGCTTCTTATGAGTTTGTAGATGTAATTGCCATACTGTCGATCATTGGCATCGTTTATGGGGCGTTGGTTGCAATGGTCCAAGAAGATTTAAAGAAACTCGTTGCCTACTCGAGTGTCAGTCATCTCGGGTTTGTCATGCTGGGAATCTTTGCATTAAACGAATATGGAATACAAGGTGCCTTAATTCAGAACATCAACCACGGTATCAGCACTGGCGCCCTCTTCCTTTTGGTTGGGGTTATTTATGATCGTCGACACACCAGAATGATCAAAGAATTTGGCGGGCTTTCCAAACAGATGCCAGTCTATGCTGTCTGTTTTATGATAGCAGCACTATCATCCATTGGTCTGCCGGGTATGAACGGATTTGTAGGGGAGTTTCTGGTACTCTTGGGCACCTTTCAAGGAATCGGTTTTCTCTATGCGGCCTGCGCAACTTCGGGGGTTATATTAGCAGCCTGTTATATCCTCTGGATGTTCCAACGTGTCATGTTCCTGGAGTTGAGTAATCCAAAAAATATGAACCTGAAAGATATCAATGCTCGGGAACTGATTACTGTTGTTCCCTTATTGATTTTAATTTTCTGGATTGGTTTATACCCAAAACCATTTATGAAAACATTTGACGCATCGGTCAGTCATCTGGTCAGTAAAGTTAGCCCCGATAATTTCCGTCCTAAACAAGACCACGACGCGGGTGGACACCATGCGACACTTATAACCAAAACCGAACTGGCCAAGCTGAGTCAAAAGCTACAAAAGACCAGCCATAATTGATTGAGGAATATTTAATAGTGGAACCGATACACGCACCCGAATCCATTGACCTGATTGCTCTAGCACCAGTCCTTGTACTGAGTGTTTTTGCTATGGGAGTTCTAGTATTGGATCTTTGGGCTGGGAAAAACAAAACACTGCTGATGTTCGTAAGCCTCGTTGGCTTGTTAATGACGGCTATTAGCGCATTTGCCAAACATCCTATCCCCGCCTTTGCGTTTACCGACAGTTATACCGTCGATCACTTATCTCTGTTTTTTATATGCATATTCACTCTCAGTTCCGCCTTAACCATTCTGCTTTCCAGTGAATATAACGAACGCGAAGGAATCAAGGCAGGGGAATATTATTCTCTGATTCTACTTTGTACCGTAGGAATGATCCTTCTCGCTTCATCTACAGATATGATCATGATCTTTCTGGGAGTAGAAATCGTATCAATCTGCCTCTACGTATTGGCAGGTATCAGGAGAGATAATCCCGCTTCCAACGAAGCGGCACTAAAATATTTTCTGCTTGGGGCGTTTGCCACAGGATTCCTGTTGTATGGAATGACATTGGTTTATGGCTCAACCGGAAGCACAAACCTATTTAAAATTGCAGAATTTGTTAAATCAGATGGCTCTCAGTCCAATCCCCTCCTCCTAATGGGAATTGTCCTTTTAGTGATCGGGTTCGGATTCAAAATTGCGGCGGCTCCGTTTCATATGTGGGCACCAGATGTCTATCAAGGGGCACCTACCCCTGTTACAGCATTCATGGCTGTCGGGCCTAAAGCTGCGGCATTTGCGGCGTTTTTCAGAATCTTCAGCGAAGCTGTCCCAGACTTGGCTCCGTCATGGGAAATATTGTTGTGCACCATTGCTGTCTTAAGTATGGTTGTTGGTAACCTTGGCGCGATCATGCAAACCAACATCAAAAGAATGCTGGCCTTCTCCAGTATCTCGCACGCCGGTTACCTCTTGATTGCGGTCATAGCTAAAAGCTCTCTGTCAGGTTCGAGCCTGCTCTTTTATATGCTGTCTTATGCCTTCACAACTTTTGGGGCATTTGGGATCATTATTTTACTTGGACGAAAAGGCGAGGAAAACCTGGAACTAGAAAACTATTCTGGCCTAGCATACAAGCACCCATTAATAGCTTTGAGCATGACTGTATTTCTCCTGTCTTTAGGAGGTTTGCCACCGTTTGCAGGTTTTGTTGCCAAGTTCTATATTTTCAGTGCTGCAATCGAAGAAGGTTTTGTAACTCTTGTTATCATCGCCGTTCTCAACAGTGCCATTTCATTTTATTACTACTTGAAAGTAGTCGTCTTCATGTACATGAAGGAACCGGCGGGTGAATTCCAGGTATCCCTGACTCCCATGACACTATTCGTAGTCATTATAGGACTCATCGGAACCATTCAACTTGGCATCTTCCCCGACACCATCATCTCCCTCACAATCCACTAGCGTGGGAGGTCTACTCTGCATTACGTTTTAAAGCGGGTCAATACTCCCTCCTTGAGCGCATTAAGAATGTCTTGACTGTTAATTTCTCCAGCAACAGATAATTTGAAATTGAAAGAATACCCCCCCTTGCAAGGCCAGAAAATACAGGCACCAAGTCTAAAACTTTTTACTCATTAAATACACAGGTTAGGCTATAATTCATTTTTACCTTCAAATATATATGCACTGGAAAATTTTATGAAGATGCACCATTTGGACAAAGAAAAAGTAGAAGCCATCATGTTGAAGGTCAAACAAGTGGTCGACTCAGGACAATACCCTGCAGATGTTATAGAAGAAATTTTCAAGCTCTCACAAGTCGATGGCGAAAAATTTTTAGAATGCAAAAACCACCCCGTCCAAAAAGAAAAAGTGAATTTTGAAATCGACCCTGAAAAAGGCGTACGGTTTTTTGATCCTTTCAATTTCTTCACCCGCGGAATCTATAAAGACATGGATGGATTGACTGTTTGGACACAGGACAATCTCAAAGAACCCTGGGAGTACGAATAGCGGTAGACCCGCCTCTTATAAGGCTCATCATACCCATAAACAATATTTGATAAGGGTAAGTAACCCCCAAATAAAAAAGCCCTATGCAAAATGCACAGGGCTTTTTTATTACTACAATTTAGGACTTAGCTTTTTTTTCCTGATCTGCATTGAAATCGTAAGAACCTTTTCTTGGCAAGGATGCAGTGAAACTATCTGCGGTTTCTTTCATAGCTAGATCTTTGGCATCGCCTTCCTCTTGGGCTTTTTTACGGGCCAGGGCTTCTTTTTCTTCATCCGTTAAGTTTTCTTCAGACTCACCCTCTTTCCCTTCTTCAATGGCAGCTTGCTGGCCCTCTTCCACTTGAGCTCCTTCTTCCTCTTCCTGCGCTTCTTTCATGGAAGTCTTGAAGTTTTTAATACTACGACCAAAAGCACTGCCAATTTCGGGAAGTTTTCCCGCTCCAAAAATAATCATTATGATGACCAAAATAATCATCAACTCAGGAAAACCTATTCCCATCATAATCCTTGCCCTCCAGTATTATTGAAAACAACCCTACATCTTAACAAAATAGAGCCTTATTTATTAAATAATAATCTATATTTCAGTAAGTTTATCCCTTTTCGACCTGTAAATACAAGGGGAATAATTGTTAAGATTTGAAAAAAATCGATTCCATGCAGTTACAACACTTTAATATCGCAAATTAACTTCAACCGCTATTTCTGAAAAAAATGTCAATGAAAATCTAATAAAGTGTATCGGAACTTCAATAATAAAAACAATGCTTATAACTAGACAAGAAGATCTTATAGACTTACACTAACGATAAGAGTCTGTTTACACTTTGTACCAAGTTTGAGTCATCTGCGAGCAATTCTTATATGAATTTAGAACTTCTCATTGCAATACTTTTTGGTGGATTATTAGTCTACCGAAGTTTGTTCTCCATACGAAGAACTCGTATGCGAATTATTGCGATGAGCTTGGAAACTCTAATTATTGTAACTGCGGTTTCCGCTATTCCACAAAGTTCTGTAAACCAATCCTTGGATTCGCAAAATATTTTACGTCATTCAGCCGATGAGCAGGAAAGCCTGATCGCTGTTAAGCTTTATTAAAATAAAATCACTCAGAATTAAAGGTCCTCGCAGAAAAGCTGATCCAGTTAGCTCAGGCACGGCCCTTTCACAAGAAATCTCCTGAAGATTTTCTGGTTCTTGCCAGTCGAGAATACGAGCAGAATAATATTGATCAGGCCCTTAATTTTGCATATGCCGGCCCGAATTTAAACCCAAAGAACAAACAAGTTCATGCCGCACTCAGCAATATTAAGGGCATGGTTTTTTCCTTTCTAGGTTTAGATGCAGTTGCAACCGTAAAGTTTGAAGAGGCTTTGAAAAAAATTCTCTATGATACAGACACTCACAATCATCTTGGAATTCTTTACTTTGAACAAAAAGACTTCCATAAAGCTGAAAAAATAATTAAAAAAGCTCTGGCCCTTAGGTCCAAAGATGGAGAAATTTATTACAACCTGGGAAACCTGTTTAAAGAGCAAAACAGCTTGAGAAAAGCCGAAAAGACTTTCAGGCATGCATTGAAAATAGCACCGGAATCACCCGATCTTCATAATGGATTAGGCACCGTTTTCTGGGCTCATGACAAGAGGGCAATTGCAGAAAAAGAATTCCAGAAAGCTATGGAGCTTTCCTTAGGTTATGGTTTGGAACTTCATAACGAAGTGGAAGATAAAGAATCCCAAAATTTCTAAGCGCCTCCCCTATTAGCAGATCATTTCCTCTCTACTTTTTAATCTAGGCTTCACGCAAAGACTCAATGGCTTTTTTGTAATCTTTTGTTTTAAAAATGGCTGAACCGGCAACCAGAACATTGGCCCCTGCTTGTTTTATAACTCCAGCATTATCCGATTTAATTCCGCCATCGACTTCCAACAATAAAGTGTTTTCATAATTCGACATCACATCGTCCAGGTTTTGAATTTTATCCAACATTGAAGGAATAAACTTTTGCCCACCGAATCCGGGGTTTACGGACATCAGCAGAACCAGGTCTATCTCATGGAGAATTTCTTCAAGGGAAGAAAGTGGAGTCGCAGGGTTGAG
Organism: Nitrospinota bacterium; assembly: GCA_013349585.1. Taxonomy (GTDB): domain Bacteria; phylum Nitrospinota; class Nitrospinia; order Nitrospinales; family VA-1; genus UBA8687. Next base: position 11,570 of record DUZG01000042.1, read on the forward strand.
CACTACACCTGCTTTTATCCCCTGCTCTTTTATCAATTGGATGGTACGGTTCAGGTGCGGGCAGGCTTCCACATGAACGGTAATTATATCGGAACCGGCACTGGCAAAATCTTTAATATAAGCATCGGCATTTTCAATCATCAAATGCACATCGAGCGGCAAGTCAGTTGCCTTGCGAACGGACTCCACGACCACTGGCCCAATAGTGATATTGGGGACAAAATGCCCGTCCATCACATCCACATGAATCCAGTCTGCACCCGCCTGTTCAACCTCTTTAACTTCATCCGTCAGGCGACCAAAATCCGCTGAAAGAATGGATGGAGCAATTACTATCTCTTCTTTTTTTTTTGTCATTGGGTTAATTTCCTTATCGCCATCACAAATTTTGGGAAGCATATCATAAAGCCTGATAACTGTCCCCATATTATGCAATGGTTATCAAAAGCTAATTTCTTTATAATAAAAAATTACTCTAATTTCTTATAAAATCCGTGAAAGCAAAACTAGAAATTATCCGAGAAAAAATCAAAGCCCTTCTGATGCAGGATCACAATATGCTTATACTGGCTGCATTGATCGGCTTTCTTGCTGGTTTTGCCTCCACGGCTTTCAGATGGATGATCGAATTCTTTGGCATTGTATTTTCCACTGAAGGTTTATCCTGGCTTGGAATTACGGGGACGGCATTGCCTTTCCTATTAACACTAATGCCGATGTTTGGCGGAATACTTACCGGTATCATCTGCCACTTCTTTCCCGATGCAGTGAAAGAAAATGGCGTACACCGAGTCATGCACGCAGTCGCATTGAAAGCCGGAAAAATTCGCAAGCGCACTCTGATCACTTGTTCTACAACTTCCGCCCTCACCATTGGCTCGGGTGGTTCTGCCGGCCGTGAAGGACCCACCGTGCAAATCGGCTCGGCTGTTGGCTCAGCACTGGGAAATCTTTTTCACTTATCAAGAGAGCGTGTACGAGTATTAGTCGGGTGTGGAGCCGCAGCGGGGATTGCTGCATCCTTCAATGCTCCTCTGGCCGGGGTTTTATTTGCACTGGAAATTATCTTAGGCGAATTTACGATCCATACTTTTAGCCCTATTATTGTTGCATCCGTAATCGGCACCGCAACAGGACGAGCCCTTGAAGGCAATGAGATCACATTTCATGTACCCGTTCATGAACTGGTCAGTTATTCAGAAATCATTCTCTACCTGTTCCTAGGTCTTTTATGCGGACTGATTTCACGGTTGTTCACTTTGGTTTACTTCAAGTCTAATAGTTTTTTTGAAGAAAAAGTTCGTATTCCAAAACTCTTAAAACCTGCCTTGGGAGGATTGATAGTTGGTTTAATTTCTGTTGGCTTTCCCGCAGTTCTTGGAAATGGTTATGAATTTATGGAAAAGGCTTTGACCGGCGAACTACTGTGGAGCATGGCATTCCTACTCATTTTTTTAAAAATAATCAGCACCTCGGTAACCCTGGGCTCGGGCGGACTGGGTGGAGTTTTCGCCCCATCTCTTTTTATAGGAGCCATGCTAGGTTCAACATTCGGAGCATTGGTACATAACATTAGTCCAAACCTAACCGCTTCACCAGAAACTTATGCACTCGTAGGCATGGGTGCTGTTGCAGGTGCTGTCATGCAGGCTCCTTTAACCAATATCTTGATGCTCTTTGAACTGACCAATGACTACACCATAATTCTGCCAATTATGATTACTTGCATTGTTTCTGCTCATACATTTAGAAGCTTTTCAAAAAATTCCATCTATGTTCAAAAACTTCTTAAAGAGGGAATTAATATTCAGCACGGTCGCGAGGTATCCATTCTAAATTCGATTCGCGTTGACGAAGTAATGAATAAAGAAGTCACCACCATTCCTGAAGGAATGCCTTTTAGAAAAATTCTTGAAACCATTTCCTATTCAAAGAACTTTTACTTTCCTGTGGTCAACAGTCAGGGGGAAATGTCTGGAATACTGTCTTTCCATATGGTGCGCGAAATGATTTTTGAAGAGGAACTGGGAGACCTAGTGGTCGCCAATGACCTTTCGGTCAAATCCGTAAAAACTCTCACTCCAGGTAACAATTTGAATCAAGCCATGGAATTATTTGCCCATCTAGATGTAGAACAACTCCCAGTTGTTCAGAAGAATGACCCCAAGAAAGTCATAGGCATGGTCAATCGCGGGGAAGTGGTAGCTGCTTATAACAGAGAAGTATTGGTATCTGAATTTGACCGATGACCACCCCCCACCTGCTCGCTTCCAGACTATTCGCATTCATACTAATTAGTTGTCTGTTGTTCACCGCATGCGGTGACCCCAATTCGTTCAGTCATCGACGCTCACAGTTTTTGATGGGAACTCTGGTCAAAATTTCTGTAATATAAAAAGATGATAAACTCGCCATAACTGCTATTCACCATGCATTCCGAGAGATTCGCAGGCTGGAAAAACTGATGAGCATTCATGTTCCAAACTCCGAAGTTTCAAAAATAAATCAGGCGGCAGGAAAAGATCGCGTCTCGGTTTCTAAAGAATTAATGGCAGTTATTCAACGGTCCCTATTCTGGTCAGAAAAAACGGCGGGCGCTTTTGACATCACCATCGGCCCAGCTCAAGAGTTATGGGGTTTTGATGCTCCCTCCCTACCCTCAAAAAATTCCATCGCAGATGCGATTAAAAAAATTAACTTCAGAAAAGTTCAATTAGAAGAACAAAATATTTTTCTGCCTGAAAAAGGGATGCGGCTAAATTTAGGGACTTTCGCCAAAGGCTATGCTGTTGACAAGGCCATTGATATCTTAAAGGAAAATAAAATTCACAACGCGCTGATCAACGCCGGCGGTGACCTTAAACCCATAGGAAAAAGGTCAGACCAGGTTAATTGGAGAATAGGACTGCAACATCCTAGAAATTCAGAATCCCTGCTAGCCTCTTTCTCTATCTCGGGGAGCGCCGTTGCTACTTCAGGAGACTACCAAAAATATTTTGAACAGAATGGAAAACGCTACCATCATATTCTCGACCCTAAAACCGGATATCCTGCCACGACCGGTTCAATGTCTGCCACGGTTATCGTAAAAAATGTCATGGATGCTGATGCTCTTTCCACAGCCATTCTTGTCCTTGGATCAGAAAAGGGCATCGCATTACTTGATTCGTTAAATGAGGTAGAAGGATTGATTTTAGATATTAAGGAAGAGGCGAATCTTTCCAGAAACATGACTTCAATTGAAAATTCCGCCCTCAAGTCTTTCAAAAATGGCGTTCGCTATTAACGCATGCCCAATAGTATTAGGGTGACATAAGTCTGGGAACAAGTATGCAAGCTGCGTTTCTTTTTCAAGCAACTTTCCATAAGCGTCAAAATAAGTAACAAATTTTTCAGGAAACAGGTCATGCACCTTTGATAAATACGGATTAAAAATCTCAGGGAAATCATAGAATGGAATATGTGCTAATTTTGCTGTTTGTTCAGCAACACCGCGATACGTACCTCTGTTACAAATACTGATAAAATGGGGTTTTCCTCCGCGTTGCAGAATCTCCTTGAAAATTGCACCAAGGTTTTCCTGATATTCTTCTAATGAAACTCTGTTATTTTTTGTTTTTGGAATCCTCAGTTCAGGTAAAGAGTGAATCAAGGTTCGCATCCACTTTATTACCAACAGGCGATTCAAAGACCAGCTTATTTTTCCTAACAATGAGTTCTGTGCCTGAAATCGCACACTATCCGATTTTAAAGAAGGGTAAGAATCATTCGAACCAAACGAGACCAGAACGATATCTCCATTTTTTATTTTCATCCTATCTTCCAGCAATAATAGCCCCTGGTAAGAGGTAAAACCTGGCGTAGAATAATTTTTGACAGTAATACCGGATGTTTGGGAAGGTTGCTTTAATTTTTCTGCAAGCTGTTGTGGGTAAGAGTCTTCAAAGTCTACTCCCCACCCAAAGCTACTGGAATCTCCGAGTACATGCAGGGTATGAGCTTCACCCTCCTCGACTGTGGGGTTCTGCTCTGAAATACGATTACCTTTTGCATCCGATGCAATCGTCCAAGGTGGAAGTTTTTCAAAAAATATTGCCGAGGAATAATTTGAAACTGTAAGATGCAGATGGGGTTTTAGTAAATAACCGTAACGCAAATCAGGGCGATAAGCATAGACATCTTCATTCACGAATCCCTGTTCCGCCACATAGCTCTGATAGCTTGCCAGTACCAATGGGTCCAACTCTTCCATCCAGGCAGGAAAAACAAACTTTTTGTAGGAAATCGAAGGTTGGAAGCCAGAAAAATGCAAAACCATTTCCAGCAAACAAAAAAACATCACCACAACAAACGAGGAAAATAAAAAAGGCCGAAGGGTTTTATCTTGAGGTTTTTGTATCACAACAATCGGATTAGTTATGAGTTAACTTTAGAGTATCTATTCAGCAAAAGGGAATTTCCCACCACAGACACAGAGCTTAAAGACATTGCTGCGGCAGCGAATACAGGTTGCAAAAGAATCCCATAAGCCGGATATAAAACACCTGCCGCGATAGGAATGCCAACAATATTATAAATAAAAGCCCAGAATAAATTTTGCCTGATTTTAGACATAGTGGCTTTACTCAACTCAATTGATTCTACAACAGCCTTAATATCTGAGCCAACAAGAGTTATATCTGAGGCTTCCATCGCAACATCGGTACCACTCCCTAAGGCAATTCCCACATCAGCCACAGCCAGCGCGGGAGCATCATTGATTCCATCTCCAACCATTGCAACACAATGTCCGGATTGTTTGAGCCTTTCAATTTCATCAACTTTCCCCGATGGCAATACTTCAGAAACCACCTTATCTATTCCCAACTGCCCTGCCACTGCTTGCGCCGTCTTAGAGTTATCTCCCGTTAACATGACAACTTCTAATCCCATTTTTTTTAGATTCAAAATATTTTCTTTAGCATTTCGCTTCAAGGCATCGGTAGTGGCTATGAGTCCTGCCACCTGCCCGTCAACGCAGAGGATCATCGGGGTTTTGCCATTCTCCGTCAGCTTAATCAGTTGGTTATCAATGGAGGATATATCGATCTGATTTTCTACCATCAATCTTTTATTTCCAAGCAGCACTTTCTGGTCATCTACTTTCCCCTCAACACCGAATCCTGGCAAGGCATGAAAATCAACAGGTGCTTTAAGTTTTAGTCCTCTCCTTTTAGCCTCCGCCACAACGGCTTGCGCAAGAGGATGCTCAGAGCCTTTCTCCAGAGACCCTGCGAGAGCGAGTAATTGCACAGCATCTAATTTCGTTGCAGGCGCAAGAAGAACATCGGCCACCTCCGGTTTCCCCCATGTCAAGGTTCCTGTTTTATCGAATACGATGGTATCTAGCTTTTCTGCTCTTTCCAGAGCTTCTCCTCCCTTGATCAAGATACCCATTTTCGCGCCTCTTCCTGTACCCACCATGATAGCGGTTGGGGTTGCCAGACCTAACGCACACGGACAGGCAATGATCAAAACAGAAATAAACGACATGAGGGCAAAAGAAAAAGCGGGAAGTTCAGTGAAATATTTTCCGAACAGCCACCAGAATAAAAATGTTGTAACAGCCAGGCCCATCACCGATGGCACAAAAATTCCTGCAATTTTATCAGCCAGTTTTTGTACCGGCGCTTTCGATCCTTGCGCCTCTTCCACCAATTTAATAATCTTTGCCAAAACCGTATCCTGGCCCAACCTAGTTACCTTCATTTTAAAGAATCCGGTTTTATTTATACTGGCTCCAAAAATATCATCGCCAACGCTCT
>DUZG01000043.1 GCA_013349585.1 Nitrospinota bacterium
GAATTGAGAACAGTTTTTTGGTCAATCGTGAGGATCATCGGCTTTTTTGCATCCGGCTTTTTAGGCGCGGGGAGGATGTCACCGACCAGCTCTTTGGTAGCTTTCTTATTCGTCCCTTTCAGGAAAAACTCACTCACCCGTTGGGCATCTACCGGGTCGATTGCCCATTGCAACTCTTGATTAAAAAGCGACCGGATAACACCCTCAGTTTCGGTGAACTCAAATCGAGGAGCGCTTTTCTTTTCGAATTTAACACTTGCCGCCAACGCTTGTTCGCTTCCCTCGCCGTATTTGGCGACCGTATCGAGGAGCACTTGCTTTTTCAGCAACTGGTTTTCTTCCATGACCTTGGCGAATCGCCCCTTCGTCATCAGGCGACCAACCAAACGGGATCTTTTGACGATGTCTCCGGTGTCGTAGCGAGCAGCCTCTTTGGTGACCCGGTCTTTTTTGTTGAGTTTCGGAGTAGACTCAAGGAGGAAGGTGGCCATACGACCAGTGTTTTCAGCGAGACTGTTAGAATCAAAGTATTTCATGACGGTATTAGTATGACAGAAAATTGGATTCGGTCAAGGGGTTTCTCTGTTAAGAAATATTCCCGTGCGGGTGTCGTTGGGGCGCCTTCAAGCCATGCCTTGAAGGCTTCAGGGTTTCGGGCCTCCATTACATCCATCATCCAGCCTCGGACAGTGGACGATCTCGTGAAGTTACCGGAGACGGTGGCATCAAATGCTTCAACGAGTCGAGCCGTGTCCAACTTGGCGATTTCGTCTTTTTCGTTTCTCATGACGGGGTCAGTATGACAGAAAATTGAATTCGGTCAATGGTTAAATTGAAGTTTCTTGGGTTTCTATCCTTTGACATCCGGTCCAATCATCCGGCTCGCCCAGTCGCGCTCGCGCTCAAATTCCCTGCGATACCTAACCGGTATTGCAGCTCCGTGGTCGAACGTGTCAGGCAGGTCGCCGTCCTCCGTCAGGTATGCCCACTGTGCATCTAAGGCGCCATCGTCAGGGTTTCCGGTCTGACGGAACAGCACCAGCACGTAATAGCATCCATCAGCACGGACGCGATTGGTCATAAGTTTTTTAAGCGTGGGGCTGAAATCGTGTTCAACAATGTCCACGCCATCCAAACTCATCAACTCTAGATCCCACTCGTATTGTACTTGCGTCTGCATCGTAATTTTCTTCGTGTTGGTGACTCTCATACACACATATTACGCTTTTCCGGCTGTGTGTCAATAAGAATCCACTTGACACATTTAAAAAAACTTCAAAAAACGACCTTTTGTTATTGACGCCTCGGGCGAGGTATGGGAATATGCAGTTATGAGAAACAAACGATCCGATATTCATTCTCCCAAAAGCATCGAGCCGCGTGACTACGGTTTCATCACTGTGGTGTATGACGGCTCCGATGCCGAATTGACACTGGAAGTGGGAGACAACAAGAGGATGCTCTGGAATCTGATGGAAACCAATGGGTGGAAACACGGTAAGAACTATTCTGCGGGTTCGTGCTATTGCTGTGGAGCGCGGGCCAATTACCGGGGGGCGTTTCTCCATACGCCAACCGATGAGGTCGTGTATTTCGGGGAAGCCTGTATGGCAAAGGTGGAGACTGGTAGAAAGAGCGTGTTCGATGCCATGCGCAAGCGGGTCAAGAATGCTAGGGAATACAGGCGGGGCAAAGCCAAGGCAGCGGCAACACTTCAAGATTTGTCCATAAGTATCGACATGAAAGAGGTTGACAGGGTCCGCTCAATTCCTTCGGGTCGTTACAGTGAGGAGGATCAGGTGACGTTTTACTATTCACGGGAAGAAATGGCAGAACTGATTGCCCCCGGAGTGCCCACCCACCTTGCGTTTCGCCATAAGGATACCGCAAGAACCATCACGGATATGATGAACAATCTGGTAAAATACGGTTCTTGGAGTGAAAAACAGATCAAGTATTTCAGATTCTTAGTAGAGAGCTTCACTAATTTCGACTCGGATTCCCTTGCCAAGGGGGAGGCGGCACGGAAAGAGGATCTCGCCAAGGTCACGGTAGAAGATGGTCGTCAAGTGGTTGATGGGAAAATCAAGAGTATCAAAGAACCTGACAGTTATGATAGATTCCCCTCCCGGAAGATGCTGGTTGTCCGCGAGGATGGCTGGAAATTTTGGGGAACCTTCCCATCAGCCCTGAGCGGGGCAGAAGTCGGTGATGCGGTTTCATTTTCCGCCACCATTACGGTGAAGGAAACGGGGTTTGGCTTTTTCTCCCGCCCGACCAAAGCCACAATGGTTTGATAGGTAAGAGAGGGAATACCATGAATAAAATCGTATACATACACGGATTTGGATCGAGTTATAAACCCGATTCAAATAAAATTAGGATCATGTCAGGGACGTATGAAGTTGTGGGAATGTCCTACGATTACACGGCACCTGCTGATCAGAACCTCGCCTCATTAACTAAATTCGCTATCACAGAAAAGGTTGACATGACTGTTGGCGCATCTCTGGGTGGTTGGTATGCATCTCAATTGGGATGTAACTTAGGAGTTCCATCAGTGATGATCAATCCCGCAGTTAATCCGGGCATTACTTTGACCAAGTACATCGGTGAGAACGTCGATCATTACGGCAACGCATACACACTAACCCAAGAAGTTGTTGATAGTTATTGGGATTTCGAGACCAAGGGTTTTGGTTTGGTTCTGATCGATGCAGGTGACGAAGTTATTGATCCTGATAGCATCAACCATGTGGAATGTAACTATGAAATCAAAACTTTCGAGGGTGGGAATCATCGGTTTGCTCATATGGCTGAAAGCATGGAATTCATCGACCGTCACTTGGGAGAGTCAGTTGTAATGGGATTTTAGTTGTTACCCACCTTTCAAAGAAGGGGTATGGAAATGCAAACGCCTATTTAATTGATTTTCCTGAAGTGCCAATCATCACTTTGAACATCATTGTTCCGGCGATCTCACGAAGGTATCCATAGTCGATTATGTATGGAAACTTCTCAATCGTCCGCTTTGCATCGTCAGGCCATTGATCCTTCGGCACATCTTTGATTGGTGTGACTTCCTTTTTTAGTGTTTTTCCAGCAACTTCTGGTGTGTGTAAGAAGGGTTTGATTGCGTTTTCAGGGAACACTTTCAACATCAAACCAAGGGCGGATTTGGACTTCTCTCCATATGATCGCTTAATCTCATTTTTGAACATGTCAGCAATTTTGATTCGCGCCCATGCAGATCCAGTAGACCCGATTGCAACGGACTTTCTACCACCTTTGTCCTTGTAGAGAATAGCGGCTTCCACTTTACCGTCTTTGATCGCCATCTTCCAGAAGAGGATGTTGGCGATCATGTCTTCTTTGTTTTCGAAGCCATTACCTTTAATACCACCAATCTTAGCGTATGAGGCTTGGAGAAGGGCATACACTTGCTGTGCGTATTTCTTTTTTAGTGGATCATCAGGACCAATTGCATTTTGGAATCTTTCGGTGATAAATGCGGAAAAGGTTTTCATATCTGTTTGTATTTATCAAATGAAAATGCTCAAGGCCACCGTGGTCCGATAAATTAGATCGTTGTGGCAAGGTGGACCCCGGACATGACTTTATCAAAATCTTTCAGAAACAGCATGTTGGGTCCATCAGATGGTGCGCTGTCTGGGTCTGGATGGACCTCAAAGAAGAAATTGTCCACACCGACTGCGGCTGCTGCTCGCGCCATTCCCGGTGCGTAATCACGATTCCCTGAACTGGTGGTCCCATTGCCACCCGGCTTTTGCACACTGTGTGTCGCATCAAATACGATGGGGCAGTCATAGTGTTGGAGCATGTATTGTATTCCGGCGTAGTCCACCACCAAATTGTTGTATCCAAAGGTGGAACCTCTTTCGGTGATCCACACCTCCTTTGCTTTGCTGGTTTTAGAAAGCACCCCACGAATGTCTTGGGGCGAGAGGAATTGCCCCTTTTTGATGTTCACAATCTTCTGAGACCATGAAGCCTCCTCGATTAAGTCCGTTTGGCGGCAGAGGAATGCGGGTATTTGAAGAACATCAACCGTATCTTTGGCAAAGAGATTGGTATTGGAAACTCGCCTAGACTCCTCAACCGAATGGACATCCGTCAATATTTTGACGCCTAGTTTCTCTTTGATTTTCTCAAAATCACGAAGTGTTGCATCCAGCCCCAACCCTCTGGGGGAGTCCATGCTGGTCCGATTCGCCTTGTCGTAGCTCGCCTTAAAGAAATATTCACATCCAAGGGCATCGCACACCCGTTTACATTCGGCGGCAATCTCAAGGCTCATCTCAAGACTTTCGTGTTGGCATGGTCCTGCGATGACTCTCATAGGTGTTTGCTAACGATTTTTTGGAGGTGCGTCCTAAACTGCTCAATTTTCTCAAGCCGGTCTGCCCAGTAGATGTAGGGTTTCGTGGGGTTTGCCGACAGATTGTTCAGGAGGGGTTGAATGGATTCATGGAGTTTGATCACCGTCTCCTTTGCCTCATCAAGTTCCTTCCTCACCCCCTCAAGTTCGGTTGCGGTCTGTGTCGCACTCTGCACTACATCAAGTTCATCTTCATCTAGTGCAGTGAATCCAAAATCAAAAGTATCCTCCATTATGCTACCCTTTCCGCTTTGGTTGAATTGTGATGAAGAATGATAATCTTTCCTTTTTCTTTCATTTTCAATGTCCAACTTGAAAAAAACGAGATCCACCTTGGGACCATTGTTTGGCGGGGATTGGAGCCATCGATTTTTCCTTTTGAATCCGAATCTACCATTCCTGTGGTCAGGGAGTCGAACCCCCAAAGATGAAGTTCCTCATACTTTTCGGGGGCGTATTTAAGCAAAAACACCATCCCGTCATGCCCTGAATTGCGCGTTCTGATCTTTCCGGGGAGGTAAGTGAGGTTTGCTTCCTTCACTAATTTCAAGGAAATTGCCCTCTTGGCATCTGATGTGTACTTCTCACGTAAAATGATGGGGGTGTCGAACCGCATTGTGTGCGTCAGGATGTGGCGCATGACCCTTCGGTCGTGGATAAATACTGCCTTGTGGTCGATTCCCTCGGTCCCAAAATTGCATCCATAGACCTCTCCCTTGGGATTGTTCTCAAAGAACTCCTTGGATGGTCCGTTGCCGATCAAATGTGCCACACGTTTCTGGGACATAAATAGTGGTGTGAGTGGTATTGGTATATAGTATCGCTGTAAACATCAAAGAGAAAGAAAGCTATGGATATCGTATTAGAATTCCTCCAAGACAAGGGGTGGCTCCATTATGTCACTGCTGCGGTCACAATAGCATCAGTAATTGCATCGGTTACCCCAACCCCAAAAGAGGGTGGTATCTGGGCGAAAGTATATAAGAGCATCGACTGGTTGGCACTAAATGTCGGCAAAGCCAAGGAAAAGGGAAAAGAGGATGAGGTCGAGACCGGGAAGTAGGGGACACGGTCCACAGAAACCCGCACTACGTTTTCGTAGTGCGGGTTTTTTCGTATTCTTTGATGAAGACCGCAAAGAAGAGGTTTTCGAGCGCACGAACAATTGACTCCTCTTTGGCGGAATCGTTTATCGAATATGCGTTTCCGGTGATATCAAAGATAGCATGGATGCATTCGTGCATCAGAGTGGAGAAACGCTCCTCATCGCTTAGGCCATTGCAGATTTTGATAATATTGTCTCCCGGTAAAAATAGCCCCAATAACCCATCCATATCACAGTATTCGATTTTAAATCGAATACCAGCAATGCAGATTTTTGTGGGCTTATACACTATTTCGGAACTCCCCGGAAGAAAGTCGCATAAATTTGGTTGTAAACCTTTCTCTCCAATGTTCGGAAACGCTTATCGGAATGCCAGACCTCATTTGTCTGTGCCCGATAAACCCCCTCCTCGGTCTGGACTCGGGTCCCGGCCTTCAGTCTTAACGTGGAGGGCTGATGCAGGTTCAGATCACCAACATCTGGGGAATCTGTCGTCTGGCACCCGACAAGAGCGACCACCGACAGCAGAATGAACATTTTTTTCATTTTTTTCATATTTCAAAAACGCAATTGTTACAAATAGCATTAAAGCGGAGGTTCCCCATTGTTCACTGGGGGGACGTTAGTCTCATTGGATGCATAAAGCTCAGTCAAATACTGGAACTGTATTTTCTCTGTCAACAGTTGGTCTCTAATGATATCAGCACGATCAGCATCATTGCTGCCCCCAGAGGCGCGAAGCTTTTCAATTTCGTTTATGAGCCTCTTCTCTCTTTCTCGGTGGTCATTCAGAAGATCACGGTGGAACGCCTTGTTCTTGAATGCAAGGTAAAGTTCAAGAGATTTTAAAACTGATTTGATGAGTCCGATAATCATATTTTTACATCTCGCGAAACCCCTCCGCGTTAATCGTAATGCATGTAACGATAGCCGTGATACGCTCTAATACCGTATTTATATCCAATTCACATGGCGGCGGAAACTTCACAGCCAGACCCGAATTTTCGATAAACTTCTGGATCTTGGAGTCGGTATCATCTACTAGGACTGTCATGTGATTGGCACAAAACTGCTTTTGCTTGGTGAAAATCCGGCTCACTTTTGGAAAATGTCGATCTAGCCACTCCGTCTTTCCGATAATACAGAATGGGCTTTTTGATGGTGATGTGCAAAATGCGATATTCTCCAGACCCACCAAATTTTCACAGTGTTGTAGTAGCGAGTCTGCCCATGGGAATTTTTCGATATTACTCCAAAACTCTGTGTTGTTTGATGGTTCCCAAAATTCGTCACGAGTCATCCCCCATGCCTCTTCCATGTCGTGACCGACAAATCCGTTTTTGTAGGGGTCAGGTCTATTGTGTGCCGCACAAATCGCAGTCACAAAATCACAGACCACGCCATCCATGTCGATGAGTATTTTTGCAGAGTTTTCCATTATATTGCCTCCACTGAAGGCTCCCATGAGTAAACGGTATTGCCGCTGCCCTTGAGAGTGTATGCCACCATGCCGTAACGCCAACGTGCCGAGCTGACCTCATGTTTGATGTTTGCCACCACTACGTGCGTGTTATTTGGATTGTGGGAGAGTTTGGTTTCTTTCATATCCACATATTACACTTTTGCGGTGTGGTGTCAACGCTTTTTGGCTCTGCTTGTGAGCCATTTGAAGGTTGCGGTTTCGGTCAGGATCTTTGCAGTTCCGTTCCGGGTAGCCTGTCCCATTAAATGCTTCATTGCTACTTGAGGCGACATCTGCTCTTGTTTCACTTTTTCCTTTACACTCATATTGTTATTTCCTTCCGTCATTGATACGTATCCGAAAACCACCACCTCATAATGGAGGTAGTGGGGCTGAAATGGTGGAGGCGGCGGGAGTCGAACCCGCGTGTTTCGTTGACTAGCAACTGCATTCTACGTGCGTATTCACATCCGATCTCAACCAAATATGTGACCTCAGTGGTTGAGTGTTTGCCCTCGAAGTCTTAGGCATAAGCTGAGAACCAGACTTATGCAGCATCCTAGTGATTATCAAGAAATGAAGGTTGCGGAAATCCCTTCACCTCCTAGCTTACGCGAAGACCGGAGTCTGAGCGGAAACTTCAACTGCGTCGGTCGCGAAAACCGCGTTAGCGATCTCCTCGGCTTCAGCGAGCAGGATGGCGTCGTTATTATCGTTGCCTGTTGTGTTTTCGATTGATGTTTTAAGAGGCCAACAATCATCCTCTACACGCTTCTCAGTTCCCGACCAACGAAGTCGAAACCAGTGCGCCCCCAAAATTCAAATGTTAAAAGAACGATTCGCTGACCAGTGTCAGCAGAAACCCCGGCTGGTGTTCCCCTGCAATAGGCGTCGAAACCCCTAACGCAGCATTGGAACTTTGTTTTACGTCGAGTAACCTGACCCTAACAGTAAAACCGGCATCCAGCCCAACCAAATTCTATTTATTCATGCTCAAAGCGGTCTCTCATTTGTTGCACCTTCTCAGCAGGAACACCATGAGCATTTTCAAACTCGCCATCGACCGTAATGGTTTGCACAGCGTAGCCGAATTCCTTCGCCGCGTCAAGGTATTTCTCGTATTCCCATTTTTGGGTGTTGGTGTTGGATTGAATCACTACGGCCATTCCAAAAGCCATTGCGGCCCGACAAGTGTCGATACAACGGTCATGGCAATACCCAAGCTTTTTAGGGTCAAACTCGTAATTTCCCTTTTCGTTTGTCATAAAAGAGTCGGCTTCCCAAGGGCCAGCCACCATAAATCCCCGATCTTCCCAAAGCCTAGACAGAGCTTTCCCCACTGTTGACTTGCCGCTACCCGGCACACCGCGAAGTAAGATAAATGTTTTCATGCTAGGGCTTTCTCAAATTCCTTTGCATATTTGGAAGGAAGCCCCAAACTCCAGATAAGGTAATCCGGGCTTTTCTCATAGTTGTCTTCAATCTCAGCATCCAACAGCCAACCCATTGCAGTGTTTCGGTCCACGTTACCGGTCTCCATTGTCTTGGTAATAGCCGCCTCAAATTCTTCCACCTTAATAGCTTCAGCATTCGCCTCACCTTCCATGGTAGCTTTTAAAGACCGCTCCACGGAAATGAGTTGCTCCTGAAGATCTTCCGTGGTCATGGACATAAGTTCGCCATATGACGGCTTGAAGCCAAACGCATCTTTATGGGTGTCAACGACCACGTTGACCAACTGGTATCGGTCGTAATCCTCCACGCTGTGGATGCCGTAGGACCGCCAATGCTCGATATCGTCTACCGTAAGGAAGACGACCCGATTCTCAGGGTCTTCAGCCGCCCATGCAGAACGCTTGGCGTTTTCACGCTGGATGTGGGCTGTGAGGTTTTTTTCAGATTCTGTCGTTTCGTTTCTCATGACGGGGTCAGTATGACAGAATCTGGGGTTACGTCAAGGGGAATCCGGTGGGGTTTTGAAGTTTTTTTCCATTTACGAAAATGTCAAATGCTTCTTTGGTCTTCGTATCGCCTGATGAATCGATCCAGTTCTTCCGGGCTATCCCCAGCGAATGCGGCGGCAGACTCCCATCGTCTCACTCGCCCCTCCATCATCTGAATTCGCACGATTAGCTCGTCAATCAAGTCGGCGTTTTCGCCGCTTGGGTTATCTGATGGGTGCGCCTTTTCGTAAGCCGTTACAATCAGATCGGAGTTTGTCATTTCGTCATACATAACATTTTTCAGACGTTGATGCTGTTCTTTTGCCCATTACGAAGGGCATCAGGGTGCCCCTTCTTTATCTGTTCCATCCGATTGATGAAATCACTTCCCGCGCCCTGTCGCGCCCGCTGAAGCAAAGTCTTGCCACCTTCATAAGACATCCACAGTGCGGGGA
The DNA here is from genome assembly GCA_013349585.1 of Nitrospinota bacterium. GTDB lineage: Bacteria > Nitrospinota > Nitrospinia > Nitrospinales > VA-1 > UBA8687. The sequence goes on from DUZG01000043.1 coordinate 9,365, forward strand.
TTCCACGCACAACCTCCAGCTCGGAACACTGGGGGCATGGTTTTGTTGTGGGGACATCTCGGTCATCCATCATCTGGTTTTCCTCAAAGCCGTGATCGCATTTAGTGCAGTGGTAATCGTAGTTCATTTTTTGGACGCTGTGTCTCGGATAAGCAGGGGAAATGCCTTTTTGACCAATGCGGGTGTGATCGCAGAATACAATTTCATGAGACTCTTATCCTTCATCGCGATTAGGATCTCAGCGTCCTTGTGATGTATCGACTCCAGAAGCTGGACGAAGCGTCCCTCCTTTTTGTAACTCGGGAGCTTGGACCCCTCGACAAACAGCTTGAGCTGTGGGATGACCTTTTCGATTCTCCCGGCAGAATGCTCTGGCGGGTTCTCGTCTTTGGTGTATGGAGGGCTTCCCTCGGGCAACTCAAACTTGACCCAGTCGTTAAAATTGGCTTGCAGAATCGTCTTGAGTGCGAAGGATGCGTTATCCTCAAGGATCTGGACACGATCTTTCATGGCTCGCACCTCCTGAAGTTTTTCAAAGATTTCGTGCGGGAATAGTTTCATTTTTTTCATATGCGGGGTTGTGTTAGTTATTGTGAAAATCTTGGGAACACTCAATCAACATGCTGCACCGGTTTTCCACCAAAAATCCAAAGATTTTGTCATTTGTCTTGTTCGCTTCACCGGTATATAGAGAGTCTATTTTTTCGCGAATCTCCACTGGAGTGTGGTTCAGGTTTATCATTTTGTTGTTGCGGCAATAATTCTTGTAGGTGTCCGCATCCATGACCTCATCAAGCCGGTCTTGATCCTTATACCACTCATCAATTATCGTTTTTCGTAGAGGGCGCTGCCTACCATTCTCCACAAAGACATCATCTGGACTTAAAACATTTGGGACGCCATCCCCGGAATCTCCCCGGCAGATATGCTCAAAGAGGTAAAAAGCGGGTGTCTCAGCCGTGATAAAGTCGCGGCGGGAGGGAGAAAACTGCTTTACATTCTTGTATCTCTGTAGTTGGAGAAAGTCTTTGTCGCTCGATACAATCAGGACCGGCTCACTCTGACCGAAGTCTTGCGTATTCTCAACCAGATGCCCAATGATATCATCTGCCTCGGCCCCTTCAACCGAAATCACCCTGTAGGGGAAATTCTCACGAATCTCATCCCGCACCACGGAAAGCATCTCATAGAATGCACTCCAGTCCAATGGGGAGGTGTCGCGGGTTTTCTTGCGAGATGCCTTGTATTGTGGGTAAACACTCCTTCTCCAAGAGCGTTCATCACAGGCGATAACCGTCTCACCATATTCCCGGCGAAACTGCTTGTTGTAGCCACGAATGCGATTGAGGATCATGTGGCGAACCAAAGGAAGCTCGATTGCTTCTGGTGCGTCCTGTGAAAAAACCGCCGCAACAGCGATCCCATTAAAATCAAGTATTTGCATGGGTTGCCATTATACACCATTTTGGGTTTCTGTCAACTGTCGTCTCTTGGCGTATTTTGCCAGATGCTTCTTGGTCACCTTGAGTGAAATCCAAGAATTGTAGTAGTCGTCACTCAACAAGACCTCTCGGTCAATCTGTTCCTTTGCTTCAAAATATGAACATTCCGATTTGGTTTTGCAGAGGTGCAGGATCTCTCGTTGAAAGTTCGCCTTCCCTGCGGTCTCAACGTCTTCTTTCAATTGGGCATTTGATCCCCAGTAGTCTTGCCAATCAGATTCCGCCAGAAATCGTTTCTTCTTCCCCTTGACCTGACGGGTCTTCATGCTCCAAAAAAACTTCTTGCCCACGTATTTCTTGCCGTTGGCGCAGTTGGTGATCAGGTAAACGAACCCATAGAAGTCCTCTTTCTCAGGCACCTCAATGAGGTGATGGCCCTGATTGGCCCAGTCTGCGGTATTGACATGACTTGACATTTACTGTAAAATTACTTTACGTAGCTTGAGACAATGAGTTCCCATGAAACCCAAAGAGACAAGGGACATGGGAGGAATAAAGGGAAGACATGGAGTGACTCAAGAAGAGAGCAATCTCCGAATATGTGTCTTCCCGTGAGGTCCAGTCCAATGGATCACCTTCTTTGAGTCACTATCAAGACCGTGCTTTATGTCAAGGCGTAACCACTGGAACTCAGGAGGCATCCGGTTCACCTTAATGTCTGATGATCCGATAATTGAATAAAGCAATTCTTGGTCCCCTCGACCTCGCGCTTTTCGACAATGGGTTGCCCACTCTTTGAGAATCATGGGACTCCCTTTGACCCCAATGACCCCAGTTGCCCAGTATGCCCTGCCGCGTCTCTTGGCCCATGGATCGTATGTCAAGGCCAGTTTTTCACTAATGCAATAATTGAATATCTCGGGACATGGTGCCACAACCTCGCAGTCCACATCAATCCAGACGGTTTTTTCGTAGGGGGATCTCAAGAGGGCATCAGGTTTCAGAAACCAACTTTTCTTGCCACCAGATGTTTGAAACCCAGAGAGAACCTCCTGAACCCCTGCATCTCTAGCACTCTGGAGACCCTTCTTCGACATCCCGAAATCTGCAACCACGACAGGGATGTCTGGCATATGTCTCTGAATATTGGACACACACCAAGGGAGCATCCATTCGAAGTTGGAGTCACAACCCGTGAGAAAGCATTTATCGGGTGAAGAGGACATCTTTGTTCTTTCGGGCAATCTGCCGGTATCCCAGAGATTGGACCTTCTTCAGACACTTCCGGTTCTTGATCCGTGTTTCCTTGGGGGTGCCCTTCTTGGTCGAATTGAAGATCTCCAAGACCATTGCCGGGGATTCTCGCCGGATGGTCTCCTCTGCGCCCTCCAGAAATTCGAGTTCATGACCCTCGATGTCCACTTTGATAAAACTAATATTGGTGATACCCAGATCATCCAATCTCACGAAATCCACGGTCTCTGACCCATGGTTCTCCTTGGTGATCTCATTGAATTGACCCTGACCCTTCACTGCCTCAAGGTCTGTGTCAGATGATGGGAAGTTGATTGCCATTTTTCCATTTGAATTTGATAATGCAACTTTTTTAATTTCAACATTGCTCAGTTTGTTCACTCGAACCAACTCAACGAGAATCTCCTGATTGATCTTCACCGGTTCAAATGCAGTGACCCGGACATTTCCGCCATGAAGCCTTGAGAAAGGGAGGACCTTGGACCCAATGTTTGCACCCACATCCAAAATCACTGTGTGCGGCTTACTGTGTTCCGCTGCCCACTTGTCAACCCAAGGCTGGTAATTACCAAGATTCTCAAGGACTTTAATGATCGTCCTGTTATCAGAGCGGTCATAAACATCATGCGGGACCACGAAGATGCCGTGTTTGGTTTTGATTTCTTTCATTTCAAGGCTCTGATTTGGTCATGCAGTTCATCGCTTGTTATACAAACTTTACTTATGCCTCGCAACCAGTCTTGCATACGGTCTTCTTTCAAAATTTCGATATTCTCAATATCAGAAATTATACTTGAGCAGACTGGTGATGTGATGCAAGGGCGTAACGATATGGTGGGAATCCCGCATAGAGTAGATTCAACCGCCGCCACACTACCCCAACTGACCGTGCAGTGAATGTCTCCCACTTTCAACCGTTTCCAGAACTGGTTTTCTCTGAAACGCTCGCGTGTCCCACCTGATGGGAATCCCCGAAACTCAATCTCACGACCCGAATACTTCCGTATCTCCTGTGTTATCTCCTCGGGGAGTGTATCGATGTCAATATCATGATACGTGCAAGCAATGTGTCCCGGCAAAGCCACAAGTATCTTATCACCTCTTCCGAATTGTATCGGCGACACCCCCAGCCGCTCAATTCTATCATCGTGGTCATACTGAATAGCCCCGCAGTGCTGAATGTCGTTTGGGACAAGGCGAAACCATTTCTTATACCCACCGTTTCTGAATTTATGAAATGGTGCCCGCACATTCCCAAGATATCCAGAATCGATTGTGTAAAACTGCCTACCCACTCGCCAGCATTCCCTAATAATCCCCATCTTCTGGGGGCAAACCCCAAACATCACTATCGGTTCATCTGATTTGGGAACATCTTCTGCCGTGAAATCGTCTTGTGGCGTCAAGGGTAGGGCCAAGACCTTACATATTCTGTCAATGTGAGAATCCGGGTTTCCATACATCACTGGCGTTTTTTTGATTTCTTTCATTACAATCACAGAACCTCCTTCAGCCCGTTTTTGATATAGTCCCAGTAGAGTCCACTCTCCACCTCGCCTTTCGTGAAGTGGGTTTTTTTGTATTTACTGAGCAACCCAATGGGGTCGCTGGGGGTGTCGTCCTCAAGGGAGTGTGGCGAAAAGTTCCATGAGAAAGCGGATGGGTGGGTGACCACGGTCTTCCCTCCGCGAAGTATCGACTCGCAGGATGCCGAAGAACTGTTAAACACATGAATCGCAGAACCATCAAGGTTTTCGAGATATGTTTTTCGTTTCGGGAGATACATTTTGACATCAGGGTATTCGTTGACAATTGTCTTGTAGAAACGCTTGTCGGTCTGAACCTGCGTCAGATTGATTCCACCTCGGTTTTTTACGTTTCCGGGGTGAAGGCGGATTGTTATACCCCTGCTTGGGGACTTCGCCCGCAAGTCTTTGATGAGATTGTATGCCCATTCGAATTGCGCCACTCCACACCTCCCGTAGCCCGCAAGTCGGTTGAGTGTAATGACCACTTTGTCTTCGCTCTTTCGCCGCCTCGACCCTTTTTTAATATCAGCCTCTATGTGTTTAAATGCGGCATCAGTCCTTTCATCTGGAACATGGTCCAGAAAATACTCAGCCTCATGGTCATATACCGAACGAAACGGGAACCGCATAACCAGCTTGTTGTTGTAATCTTTCAGGACATCATTTTCAAAGAAAAATAGGTTCCCTGCGCTGGTATTGAAAATACGTTTTCTGACCCTCATGTATGGTATGAGGTTTGCGTCTGGCTGATGGAGATCCACAAAAGAAAACACTAGGCCAACATCACACCTAATAGACTCTCCTGCATCGGTCTCTGCAATACTAACGCCATGCCGCTTTGCACCAGCGGCAAATGCCGTGAAACCAGACATTTTTTCTGGCGATTTTTGCGCCTTAACGGGCAAACTGGCTTTGTATATCACTAATTTCATAATTGTGAAACGCTTTTTTCTGTCGTCTAAGTATGCACCTGAACTTCGCACTCTCATCTAACTCACATCTTTGGATTTCATTGCCCATCAATGAAGTCATCCATCTGTTGTATCTGATCTCATCAGGGAAATACAGCTCTGAGAGGTTGCGATATTCCGTCTCCACAGGATTCGACACAGGAGCAGAAAGCGTAAAAGAATCTGTAATCACTGGAACCCCTGCGGCAATAGACTCTAAGCCAGTGAGTGACTGAGATGTCACGGTTAGGCAAGCGTGATCAAGCAGCTCCTTGAATGGAACTCCTGTTTTGGCGTCAGATTTCTTTCTCACTATGATCCTTTTGTCCAATTTCCTCACATTCCACTTCGCTCTCTCGACCCATTCGTCAACCAAAAAGCCGTGCGCTCTTGCAACATATGGGGACGGGACGCAAAGAATAATGTTGTCGCCGCCTCGTCGCACTCTAGGGCGATATTGCAGGTAGGGGGTCTTGCAGGGGGTTTGCGTGATACGGTTCAGCCTCGTATTATTCACTGTCACGGAAAACACATGCTGTGACTTAGTGTAGTCCTGCTGGAATAGCATATGTTTGGTTTTGGTGTATCCGTTGTCTATGAAGATAAAGTCGATCTTCCTCTTTATCAATTTGGAGATAGTGGGACACACACCATAAAACCCATACATCACATACAAGTTTTCACTAGAGAGTTTCAGATGAGAGAATATATCCTGCTCTGGTGTTTTATCAGCTTCAACATTAGGATACTCTATAGCATAGTCATCACCAGCTAAGGCTAAGAATTTCTGTAACATCTTGAATCGTGAAGATGTTGCGACGTTTGTGTGCGGCAAGCCTATTATTTTCATTGTACCGCTTCAGGTAGAGTCTCCCTGTAGTAAGCGTCCCAGTATTCGGCATATTCGGCATCACGGGAATCTTGAAACCATGGTCCACCCTCCGTATAGTGAATATTAGAAACGTCCTCCTTGGTCTCATATTCCCCTGCCAACCAATTCCACTCCAGCGGAAGGTCACCAATCAGTTTCTCGGATTCCAACCATTTAAATTGGTGTAGTTCCAAACCCGATGCAGTGTTGACATATTCTGGTGTCAGGGCAGTGCATTTCTCACAGTTCATGAGCATGACACTCGACCAGTTTTTCTTCTCATATTTGGTCTGCACCTGACCCAGAAATTTCGTCTCTGATTTGGGGGTGTAATCGTGCTTGCAAACCTGAACAGCATATTTGTCATCACGAAGATCCCAGAGATGGGTAATGTCATCGAGAACCAGCATATCACAATCCATGAAAATTGCCCAACCCTTGTAACCCATCAGGTGTGGGATCATGAATCGACTGAACGAAAATTCCGTCGAAGATAGCGCATTCCTTTCTCGTTCGAACACCCCCTGAAGGTTGTTCAGGGCAATTGGTGTGATTGCAAGCGGGTTGGTGCTGTTCTTAATGAGACTCCATGAAAGTGTATTGTAAGCCGCTCTCTCGTCATTATCGAAGCCAATGAATATGTTAATCATGATGTTTTTCCTGTTCCTCGCATTCCCTCATGGAGTATGTATGGGATGTTTGTGTTTTCCGAAAGCTCTTTAATCTTACCATCCCACCACTCAATCGGTTTTACGGTGAGATGTTTGTTTTCCCCATTTGAGAGTCTTCCACGGGCGGGCTTTGTGGCAATGGCAAGGAATACCGCTATTTTGGAATAATCGAAAATCTCACGCAAAACATAATCAACACAACATTCGGGAACGTGCTCCATCACATCCGTGCATATCACAACATCAAATTTACCGACAGGTTTCTCTGAAAATGGCGGGTATGCCGGATCATATTTTGCGTAACCGCTCCAATGTTCAGGGTGTCCCTGCGCCTTTCCGCACCCGTAATCCAAAAGAGTTTTTGCGCCCAAATCGTTCATCAGGGAATCTATCTCCCCAATGAATGGTAACAGAGATCCTCCCCACCACTTTTTTCCCCGGTGGACTTCTTTGGCGAGATTAATATACTTGTCGAATGTCTTTTGATTGCCGGTTTTCATTGCTTCGTATGTTTGTTTTCGGGGCTGTAAAACGTGGTTTTCCTTGAACCTTTACAGTGGTCATAAATTTCTCCAAGGATGCTCCATGCCTGAACATGCCCATTGTATTTCTGTTGCTTCCTTGCCTGAGTTTTGTGGGTGAATCCAATATTATGATTCTTGACCCCATGCTGCCTTTCAAATTCATCTCGGATGACATCCACCACATAGCTATCATGCCATTCTTTCAGGGAGAAAATCTCATCACTGGAGTAGACATCCTGAAGTCTCTGTGACCACTCTCTCATCTTGGGGTGCCGAAGGTTGAAGTAAAGGAACCCACACTCGGAATATGA
>DUZG01000044.1 GCA_013349585.1 Nitrospinota bacterium
GTGGAAAAATCGGGTCGCGAGACTTTTATTGATTTTCTTTTTATCCAGCTTTGGTTCTATGATCGGTACTTATGTGGCAGGGGCCTCTATCGTGACACAATTATGGGGTTGATCCTATGAAAGTAGTTGTCACACCACCTGCCTTTTGCAAATCCGAACATCTCAAATCTAAACTTTCCAGCCTGTTTCCGAACACGGTCTATAACGAAAAAAATGATTATTTATCCGAATCGGAGTTGATCGAGTTTTTAAAGGATGCTGATGCCGCAATCATAGGAAGGGATCCAGTTACTAAAACCACTCTCGAAGTTTTACCGCAATTAAAGATGATTTCCAAGTATGGAGTCGGACTCGACAATCTGGATATCCCTTCCATAAAAGAAAAAGGTGTTGGGCTCACAGTAACTGCGGGAACCAACAAACGATCTGTGGCCGAACTGACGCTGAGCTTTATGCTTGGTCTTTGTCATCGGACTTTTATTGGCGCAGAAAGATTAAAACGTGGTGAGTGGATTCGCGAAGGTGGACGTGATCTTTCTGGGAAAATAATTGGAGTTATTGGTTGTGGCAACGTTGGCAAAGAGGTCGTTCATTTACTGAAACCCTTTGGCTGTGTGGTTTTGGTTTGCGATATTGAAGATAGAAGCGAATTTTGCCGTGACCAGGGAGTCACTGAATCGTCGTTTGAATCTTTGATCGAGAAATCGGATATTGTCACATTACATGTGCCGCTTACAGATTTGACACGCGACATGATTAATGAAGTCATTTTTCGAAAAATGCAGGCGAATGCCTATTTGATCAACACCAGTCGAGGACCAGTGGTGAACCCCTCTGCGCTTCATGAGTCTTTGGTATCGGGGGGGATATCTGGTGCGGCACTCGATGTATTTTGTTCCGAACCTCCCGATGATATGGGATTTCTCCAGTTGCCGAATTTAATGGTGACCCCTCATATTGGCGGCAATAGTGTTGAAGCGGTTGAAGCTATGGGGCAGGCGGCTATCGATAATCTTGCAGAATTTTTTGAGAAATAAACTATGGCAGAAAAGAAAAACGGCTATTTACAGGAAGACTGGCAACGGCATTACGATGAGGGTGATCTGGGTTGGGATTTGGGTCAAGTCGCGCCGCCTTTTATCAAATTGTTTGAGTCGAAGATAATCCTTCCGGGTAAAACCCTTATTCCAGGATGCGGTCGCGGTCACGAAGTTATCTATCTCGCTGAAAATGGATTCGAAGTAACTGCGGTCGATTATTCTCCTGGTGCCGTGAATCATTTAAAATCTACTGTTCAAGAACGTAACCTCAAGTGCGAAGTCTTAAATATGGATTTTTTTGGAATAGACTCCGCTCACAATGGAGTTTATGACCTGTTGATCGAGCAGACATTTTTTTGCGCGATATCACCTGAGCAACGATCTTCCTATGTGTCAACAGTTGCAAGAGCATTGAAGAAAGGGGGAATGCTTGCAGGTTTGTTTTATCACACAGGGGAGGAGGAGGGAGGACCACCCTTCAATACTACCCGTGAAGATATTAAGAAATACTTTTCTGATTCATTTGAAATTCGGCAATTATCTAAAGCTGAAGATTCTGCAGAGCAAAGAAAAAATAAAGAGTGGCTGGCAATTCTTATAAAAAAGTAAATGAGCTTTGCCCCGCAGGACATAAAATTTCAGGGTCGTTATTTTTTGGAGAATTGACGGCTGTAGAAATCTCGAAATATTCCAAATCCTTATCAGGCCAGGGAGTAAAAAGCGAAGACAGAGTGTTGCTTTCTGCTGTCAACCATCTCTCATAGTTGTCGGGATGCAAGATAAACGGCATCCGCGAGTGCAAGGGTGATAATGTTTTGTTCGCTTCTGTCGTGATGATTGTATAGGTATTGAGCGGATAGTCTCCGGAATCCCATTTTGACCATATCCCTGCAAACGCCAACAGTCCTTGAGTTTTCGGTCTAATATAATAAGGGTGCTTTCCCTTCCATTCGATAAATCCATCTGCGGGAATCAGGCAACGCTTGTTTTTAAATGACTCTTTGAAACTGGGTTTTTCATGGAGGGTCTCGGAACGGGCATTAATAAGTTTGCTACCCATTTGTGCGTCTTTGGACCAAGAAGGGATCAGCCCCCATTTCATCTCTGTCAATTGCAACCCATCTGATGATTCGGTGACTACCGCAGATATTTGACTCGGGGCGATATTAAAACTGGGGAAGTATTTGAGACTCATTCGAACAGCCTTAAAATGTGACTCGATAGTTTTGATGGATTTTGTAAGTGTATATCTTCCGCACATTTTTAAAGCAACCCCAGGTTAAAGCATTAAAAGAACTCATGTTTAGTGTATTATATTTAAAACAAAACATAATATCCAAATCAAAAAACTTAAAAATTAAACCAAATATATGAAAACGATCAAGAAAACCCATTCTGGAATATTTCGTGATGGTGGAGCAGGTGCTTATGCAAAACGCCGATATCGCGATAGAAGAAATAAGTTGATGGAGAAGGAAAACTCGTTGATGGTCATTACGGGTGTTCCTTATGGGCCTAGCGGGAAAACGGTTTGGGCCTACGCCCATAGTCCGACCTACCAGGAACCGTCAATAATGTATTTGACCGGCATCAATCAGAATAATGTTGTTTTGTTGCTGGACCCTAAATCCAAAGTTTCAACAGAGATTCTTTTCGTGGGCCGTAAAGATCGAATCATGGAATTCTGGGAAGGGGTACGATTTGGAGTTGGAGATAAAGAGAGTTTGAAGGAGGTTCAATCTGTCACGGGTATAAAAGATGTGCGTGATATTGAAGAACTCAAAGATGTTATTGAGGAAAGGTTTTTAAAGAATAAAAAAAGGTCGCTGGCAACATTCTGGTATGAGGGTTTACGAAAAGGAAAAAAAATCAGTATTACTAGCGATCACAATTATGATTTTAAACAAAAACTGGCAGGTTGGTTGCGGAAATGGAGAGCTCCGAAAGATGCCTTGAAAAATATAATGCCAAACCATTTCGAGCTGCGCCTGCCTCTGGATAAATACGATATTGCAAACGCCAGGAAAGCCCAGGAAATCACTGGCGCAGGATTCAAGGTGATGTTGAAAAACTTTGGTAGTTTTAAAAATGAATGTCAGGCCCAGGGTTTTGTAGAAGGCCGAATGTTAATGAACTCTCCTTATGGTCTCAGCTACCCCAGCATTGTAGCTTCTGGGACCAATGCGACCACCCTTCATTATATGAAAAATGATGATCCTATCGCAAAAGGTGAAATGATGCTGATGGACTTTGGCATCCGCTGGATGACCATGCACGCGGATATAACGAGAAGCTTTCCCGTTTCAGGAAAGTTTAATCCGATGCAGAAAATGCTTTATGAAATTGTGTTGAAGGGTCAACTAGCGGTGGAAAAAGCTGCGCGAGCTGGGGTAACGATAGAGGAACTGAATGATGTGTGTTGGGCTGTTATTAACGATGGATTGGAAAAGAAGTTCGTCGGGGCGGGCGGCAAGTATAAATTGCGTTATAAGGACAGGCCGCATGGCGTCAGCCATTTGATGGGGGAACAGGAACACGATGGCGATCCTTTTCGAAATTATTTAAAGCAACCTATGAAGTCGGGTTGGATGATTAGCAATGAACCTGGATTATATGGAAAATTTAAAATTCGTTTAGACGGAAAAAATTATGATGAGACGATCGGGATTCGAATCGAAGACAATTTGGTTATAACTCAGAAAGGCTGTATGAACCTATCTAGTATTATTCCAAAAAGTGTAAGAGAAATCGAAAAACTGATGAAGGGGTGACTAGAGCTCTTTTAAGGCGTTGAGAACTTCTTCTATATGGTTTTTTACTCTAACTTTTACGAATATTTTTCGAACTGTTCCGGTTTTGTCGATTATAAAAGTCGACCGCACAATTCCCATAAAAGTTTTTCCATAAAGCTTTTTTTCCTGCCAGACACCATATTTCTGCACCACTTTTTTATCTATGTCCGCAAGTAGTGTGAAGGGTAGGTCATATTTCTCAATGAACTTCTGGTGCCTTTCCTGCGAATCGATACTGACACCTAGTATGACGGTGCTTTTGAAATTTTTCTGTTGGTCTCTGAAATCGCAAGCTTGGGTGGTGCAGCCCGGCGTCATGTCTTTCGGGTAAAAATAAAGGATAATGTTTTTTTTATCCTTAAAAGAGCTGAGTTTGACTTTCTTCCCGTCCTGATCCAGAGCGGTAAAATCGGGAGCTTTGTTTCCTTCTTTGATTTCTTTAGTAGCCATAAAATTATAAACTTGGCAGTTTTGCCAGAAGTTCCTCAATATTTTTTTTAAGGTTGTTCAGGGTCTCTAACAACTGTTCCTTTTTTCTTCGGTCTCCACTTCTATTGAAGACCATTCGCGCATCACCCAACAAGCCCAGAATTTGACTGTGAAGACTACCCGTAGGTGTTTTTCCATCACTGCATAAATTTTCAAAGGTGGAGATAAGTCGTTGGAGTTTGCCGTCAATTTGGAGCCCTAAAAGAGATTCTGACCTGAGAGATTGGGTTTTCTCCAGATAGCCCCAAATTCCGCCTTTATCCTGGATAGTACCCTGACTGCTTTGTAGCTCTTTCAATCCATCCGTACAAATATCTGCCGCTAAGGCGGTATTCCCCGAGGTTAGGAGCAATGTGTAAAGTGCCAAAACAAGAAGATTTTTTAAGCCTTTTGAGATTGAACTACGCATAAACCACCGCCGATTTGAAGATGTTTAATAAATGGAAACGTATTTATTAAACTAGACGAAAAGGGTAAAGTCAAACAAACTTTTTTCAGTGAGATTTACTGGTTTTCCTGTTGTATTCGAAGGGCGAGAAGAGTGCCCGAACTGAGCGCAAACGCCCTTATTTCATTAAACTTTGAAAGCCTTTGAGTCCCCGTAATTTTTCAAACACAGGTTCCGATGCAATCATGTACTTTGCGTTTGGATTCAATTTGAGAGCAAGGTCAACGTTCTTCAGTCCATCCCCTAGGTCACCCTTCATAACGTATGATCGTGCAAGAAGCAGGCGATGTGAGAGAATGTTTTCGTGATTTGGATGAATTACGAGTAATCTTTCAAGGATAGAAATTGCTCGGTTGTATTTTTTGTTTTGATAATTAGCAGTTGCCATATTTAGAAGAGCCGCAAGATTTGAGGGTTCCATCCGCAGTACCAGAGAGTATATTCCTAATGCTCTCTGGTGCATTCCAAAGTGCGCAAATATTTCGCCTTTTCGATTCAAAGAATTTGTAGGATTGATGAACAGTTCGTTCGGGTTTAATGGCAATTTATCAACAGGTGTAGTGAGGTCAGGGAATTCTTTTAAGGTGGTTTTGGCGATGCCTTGAGGGTCTCCTAACTCTTTAGCTTTTTCATATCGCTTTTTTGCTGCTTTCATCTTGCCTCGGAGAATAGCTATGTCTCCCCACTCTTGATAGCTTCTGCTTTTTAGTGGATCTATATCGTTGGTAGATTCGATTATTCTGAGTAAGGCCTTTTCTGCTTTGTCCAGTCTCAAAAATAAACTGTACATGCCGACAAGAATTTCTTGAGTCTTCAAATCAGTAGGGTTTAGTTTGGCGGCAGTTTCAATTTGAATGAGTGCCAGGCCGTATTCTTTCTTTTGATAAAGAGATTTTGAAAGACCTAAGTGATATTTCTGCGGGGCAATTATTTTTGGCAGCTTTCCTATCTGTTTTTTTAAAATATAGTCCCTTAATAGTTTAGCCGACTCTACTTTTGGGTGTTGTAATCCCATTTCGAGCACTTTATTTACATATGTTTTAGAAAGCTCACCTTTGTTCTGAGTGGCATACAAGTATGCAAGCTGATATGCAGCCTCAATGTTTTTATCGCTAATGGAGAGAGCTTTTTTGAATGATTTCTCTGCTTCATCATTGTTGTTCTGGTAAATAAAAATCATTCCCTTTTGATAAGGATAGGATGAATTTTTTTTGTCCAGATTTTCGGCTTGAGTAAGTTCTTTTAAGGCTTCCATAGAGTTGCCCATTGCCATTAAAGTTTGTGCATATTCATAGTGTGCTAGGGGATTCCTGTGATGCTGTTGAGCGGCTATGATGCAGGCTCTGTCCGAAATTTTCGCATTTCCAAGCTTTCGATGGATTTGACAAAAGGCGAAATGTAGGGCCGGGTGCTGACGCTCCATCTTAAATGCGATCAATAAACTTTCTAGCGACTCTTTAGCTAGACCTTTTTCGTGAAGGACAAAGGCTTTTAGGATGACCGGTGAAGCTTCTTTAGGAAGTTCTTCTATTTTTTTGTTTAACAGCGCGAGGGCCGCATCCAAATTTTTCTGTTCGACCAGGCTTTGTACTTCTTTGTAATCAGCGTCATTTCTTTCGTCTGATACCGAAAGGTCCCAATGGGCTATGTCAGGAGTGGGGTAAGTAGCCGAAACCGGGCTTGTAAAAAGGATGTTAAATGAAAGAAAAGAAACAAGTAAGGTGAAAATTGCCATATTAGTTTTGCGACCTTTATTAGTATTAATGTTTGTCAGTATAAATTCGAACCGCACGTGTGGCTTTTCGGGAACGGGACTTTTTATTGCCACTAAAGGTATCCCCTGTATTAAAAACTATCCCAATGGCATTGTGAATTCCATTTTCATTGGCGGACCACAATGAACCGCTGCCATTTTTCCCGAATAACGGGTCGATATGAATTTTCATTTCCCGACCCACTTGTGAGCCATTTGTTTTGCTCGATTCAAATAATGATCTCAATTCCTCTTTTGTTGGAAGTTGCCAGTCGAAATAATTGGCGAACCCCACTTCATTTAATTCTTTTACATAGTCTTTGGCTTCATGCCAGTTGAGCCAGTGCCCTGAATGTAAATAGGAGTCATTTTTCATCCAGATCAACTCGGTTTTTGAGTCCAAAATTGTACCATCTCCGTTATCTGTATAGCGCTTGTCTTGCGATTGGACGGTTTCTGCCCTAACACTTTCAAGCCCGCCCAATAGAGATGCGATAGTCAGGCTGACTGCGAATATAATAAATTTCATTTTTGTGGGTTCCTGAAATTACATGCCAGACATTTTTTCTTTAAGGAGTTTATTCACAGCACCCGGGTTGGCTTTTCCCTGACTGGCCTTCATAACCTGACCCACTAGAAAACCCAGAACCTTATCCTTGCCATTTTTATATTCTTCCACTTGGCTCAGGTTGGCTTGCAGAACTCCTTCGACCATCTCTTCAATGGCTTTGTCATCGGTAATTTGTTTAAGTCCTTTTTCTTCAACGATAGCTATTGGTTCTTTTTGCGTTTGGTACATTTCTTCAAATACCGTTTTGGCGATGTTGCCACTGATAACTCCATCGTCAATAAGTTTGAGTAAATTTACAAGAGCATCGGGGGAAACAGGGCATTCGTCTATATCTTGATGATTTTTGTTTAATTCTCGTAATAAATCTCCCATAACCCAGTTGCTTATGATTTTTGGTTTGGAAAATAGAGAAGTGCATTTTTCAAAATAATTAGAGAGAGATCTGGATGAAGTCAGTACTCCAGCATCGTATTCAGGTAGAGCATACTCTGTTACAAATCGTTCGCGTTTTTGCTCAGGTAATTCCGGGATCGTTTTTCGGATTTCATCGACCCAAGCTTCATCCACAATGATCGGTACCAGGTCAGGGTCTGGGAAATAACGATAGTCGTGCGCTTCTTCTTTGCTGCGCATCGAAAAAGTTTCTCCACGATCGGAATCATATAACCGGGTTTCCTGAATTACCTTGTCGCCCTGCTCTAGAACACGGGTTTGCCGGTCGACTTCATACTCTATCGCTTTTTGGACAAACTTGAAGGAATTCAGGTTTTTCAACTCAGTGCGTGTGCCTAATTCTTTTTGTCCTTCAGGACGTAGAGAAATATTGGCATCGCAGCGCAGGCTCCCCTCTTCCATATTGCAATCACTGATCTGGGTGTACTCAAAAATTGATTTCAATTCCCCAAGGTAGGCGCGCGCTTCTTCCGGAGATCTGAGATCAGGTTCGCTAACCACTTCACAGAGTGGGACTCCTGTCCGATTGAAGTCGACATAGCTTTTTCCCGGACTCCCCAGGTTTTCCCCGTGGATCAATTTGCCAGCATCTTCTTCCATATGGATACGGGTCAATCCGATTCTTTTTTTAGTTCCGTTGAGATAAATATTGATATGTCCGTCGATTCCCAATGGTTCCTCAAACTGTGATATCTGATAACCTTTTGGCAAGTCAGGATAGAAATAATTTTTTCGTGCAAAACGGTTCATCGGAGCAACCTTACAATGGGTAGCCAGACAGGCTTTCATAGATGATTCAAGAAACTGCTTGTTCAAGACAGGAAGTACTCCCGGCATCCCCAAACATATTGGGCAAGTATTGGTATTTGGAGGTTTGCCGAACTCTGTGGAGCAGGAACAGAAAATTTTTGTTTTTGTATTGATCTGGACATGAACTTCCAGTCCAATCACGGTTTCATATTTCATAGTAATATCATCAGTTTGTATTTAATATCTTCGATTTTAATCACTCGCACCGGTTCGCGTCAACCCTTGTCGTCAATGTGCTGTAAATCCACCATCCACAGGCAGCACGGTTCCGGTTATGAAAGAAGATTCATCGCTGGCCAGAAACAGGCATGCGCTGGCAACATCATCCGGTTTCCCAAATCTACCTATAGGGTATTCCTTGCTCCATTCCTTCATCAGAGAGGCATCTTTCATCAATTCTGCCGTCATATCTGTTTCAATCAAACCCGGGCAAATAGAATTGGAACGAATGCCATAAGAGCCATATTCTACGGCTATGGAACGGCTGAACTGATTCAAGGCTCCTTTGGAAACATTATAAGCTGCCACACCAGGAACAGCGATAAGGCCGAGGATGGAGCTGATATGAACGATGCTTCCACTTTTCTGAGCCATCATTATCGGTAAGACTCGGCGTGTCAGCTGAAAAACAGATCGGATGTTGATATCCATCATTTCATCCCACTGCGATTCAGAAATTTCGTGCAAAGGTGCCCCGTTAAAAAGTCCGGCACTATTTACTAAGATATCAATACCTTTAAAATTATTCATAGTTTTATTGATGAGCTGATCCAGGTCATCATTAAGGGTCATATCACCTCGAACGATAAGGACCGAGTCACCCAACTCGTCTGCCGCCGAAACCAGCTTTTCCTTTCGCCGGCCGAATAAAATCACCTTAGCTCCTTCTTTACAGAAGGCGCGCGCGGTTGCCAAACCGATTCCAGAGCCACCTCCTGTGATGATTGCTGTTTTATTTTTTAATCGCATTCTTCGTGTTTTAAATTAGAGTTAACAATAATGTATAATAGCTGTTCACTTTGATAGGCGGTGCATGTCACATTTCTCGATCAATTTTATTTTGCCGATTCAGTCAAGGTTATCCTGAACGGAAGGTTGTTAATTATGAAATACGTTTATTTTGGGTTTGGCGGTTTTATCGGTTTCATTTGTGGTGTTGCCATTAATCTTATTTTTTATTTGCTGGACCAGTCCGGGGTGAAATTTGCAGCCTATCTTATCAAAACCTTCGGATTTTTTGGGGAATATATTCTTAAGTTGATCGATGCGTTACCCATACTGGGGGCCGTGTTAGGATTTATTTTGATAAAATATCTGTTTGGTCGCGAATTTGATGAAGATCGTGAGGGATAAAGTATTTTTGTGAGAGTGAAATAGAGCTCCTTGCCGGAGTGGGTTAGTGTTAAAATAGATGTACAGATTGTTTTTTAAGGAATATGTAATGAATAAAAAGTTCAACGAAAATATACTTAAAGCCATGGAAGGGGCTCAGGACGCGGTTAAAGTTTGTAAGCAGGCCATGATCGATGCCAATGATGAAAGTTGTCGTGCCATGTATTCCTCAATCCTGAAAGATTGTGAAAAGCATATTCAAATGCTTAAAGGGGAAATTGAGCTGCACAAAATCCAAAAGAAATGGGAAGAATAAATGCGTATTCTGATCGTTGAAGATGAAAAAAAAGTTGCCGCGTTTATTAAAAAAGGTTTGGAAGAAGAAACCTATGCGGTGGATATTGCCAGTGATGGGGAAGAAGGGTTGCACCTCGGAGAACAAAACCCGTATGACATGATCATACTAGATTTGATGCTCCCTAAAATTAACGGGTTGGATATTCTTTCCCGCTTGAGGTCGCAGAAAATTGATACCCCCATTTTGCTTCTTACTGCAAAAGATTCTGTTGACGATAAGGTCGAAGGATTGAATCAGGGCGCCGATGATTATCTGACCAAGCCATTTGCTTTTTCCGAGCTTCTTGCGAGAATCCGTGTGTTGTTACGAAGAGGAAAAGCCGAAACCAAAACCACATTGGAGATTGCAGATCTGACTCTTGATCTGGTCAGTCATAAGGTGAACCGGGGGAATGAAGAAATCGAGTTAACGGGAAAAGAATACAGTCTGCTGGAATATTTTATGCGCAATCAGGGAAAGGTGCTGACACGGACCATGATTGCCGAACATGTTTGGGACTATAATTTTGATACTTTTACAAATGTCATAGATGTTTATGTCAATCACCTTAGGAAGAAGATTGATAAGCATTTCCCCGCTAAACTCTTGCATACGTTACGGGGAGTTGGATATGTGATGAAAGTATAATCATGGCTTTCAAATCCATTCGCTCCAGATTGACCGCTTGGTATGTCACGCTGCTTGCCATTATTCTGATTTTATTCAGCGTTCTCCTCAATTATTTTCTCGCCAAACGCCTTTATGAAAGCGTGGACAATTCCCTGACCGTATCCGCTACGGTTGTTGCGACTTCAGCAACTATGAGGTTGGGCAACTCGCCCTTGCCAGGGCTGAATCAACTCTTCGAACAGTTTATGAGTCAGGGAAACCTTAATAAGTTTTACCGGATTTATGATGGGTCGGGTAATGTTGGTTCCCGATCCAAAAATATCAATGCTTCGCAGTTTCCTTTGTCGCAAACCGCCTATGCCGATGCTCTGGAAGGGAAGAACAGTTATGAAACTTTCAAGGTAGGGGGGCAGCAACCGATACGCGTAATCACCATGCCAGTTCTTCTCGAAGGACAACTGATCAATCTGGTTCAGGTAGGCACTTCTCTAGAAGCGGTTCAAGAAACTCTGAGAAATTTAAAAATATTTTTATTTGCAGCTGTTCCTTCTGTTTTAATTTTGGCGGCGTTGTTCGCAAGGTTTATGGCGAGGCGAGCTTTGAAACCTATTTCGAGAATCATTGATACGGCGAGAGACATTGGTCAGGGGCAAGAGTTGAGTAAGCGTATACCCGTGCTGAAAATAAAAGATGAGCTGGGGCAACTGGCATTGACATTTAACGAAATGATGAACCGATTGGAAAATTCGTTTGCTCAAATGCGTCAGTTCAGTAGCGATGCGTCTCATGAACTAAGAACGCCACTCACCGTATTGAAAGGCCAGAATGAACTTATATTGAGCAAGCAAAGAAAACCGGAAGAATATCAGGAAGTCATCTCAAGCAACCTAGAAGAGATCAATTATATGTCGAAAGTGTTGGAAGACCTCTTTGTGCTTTCCAGGTCCGATGAAAATCAAGTTAATCTCGATTGCGAGCCGGTTGATCTGAGAGCCTTGGTAGAAGAGGTTTGTAAGCATGCGGAGATTCTAGCCGAAGAAAAGAATATAAAAATTGTATTTTCTTTTCTGGAACCGACTGCGATCAAGGGCGATGAAGTGCGGTTGCGACAAATGGTCTGGAATGTTTTGCAGAATGGAATCAAGTACACGCAACGCGGTGGAGAATTAAAAATATCGTTACAAAACGAAGGCGAGTTTGTATTGTTGACTATTCAGGACACGGGGATAGGAATTCCTGAAAAAGATTTGCCTCTAATCTTTAACCGTTTTTACCGAGTTGATAAAGCTCGTACCCGTGATGAAGGTGGTAGCGGATTAGGGTTGAGCATTTGCAGGCAGATTGCCGAAGCCCATAAAGGAAAAATTGAAGTTGAAAGCAAGCTGGGAGTAGGAACTCGTTTTAAAATACAGCTACCAAACACAGCTTGTTAGAAAAAAGAGAGTCAACCAGAAGCAAAGGCTAATTTAAAATCAGTGCCTGGTTCACCGCTGGCCTCACGCCGAGTGATGGAGTTGGATGATGACTTTTTTCACTTGCGTATAATTTTCGAGGGCGTGGGTGCCCATTTCTCTACCAAAGCCACTCCTCTTATAACCGTCGAATGGAGCTGCAGCATCAAAGATGTTATGACAGCTTACCCAAACTGTTCCAGCTTTGAGGCCTTTCGCCACTTTATGAGTCTTGTTGATATCTTTTGTCCAAACGCTAGCTGCGAGACCATATTCCGTATCATTACCTCGGGCGATAACCGCATCTAGGTCTTCAAAAGATGCGGCGACGACCACAGGACCAAAAATTTCTTCCGTCACAATTGTCATATCCTGTTTTATGTTATCAAACACAGTAGATTCCACATAGTAACCCGACTGCATACTTCCCCCTGGAGCCTTGCCACCTGTTAAAATCCGAGCGCCCGCTTGCCGCCGGAGCGAATATAGTTCATCACTTTTTTCTGCTGTTATCAGAAAACCAGAGGCCACATGTTGGTGTCGGCGCACATCCCCGGTCCTACCTGATATTTTTGGCTTCTTCCGTAACGCGCTCTATGACTTCTTCATAGACGTCCTGATGTGTCAATAATCGCGAGCCAGCAAGTAGACTTGACCTTGATTGAAGAGTATGGACTCGGTAACTCTCTGTGCGGCTAAATCGAGATCAGCATCAGGGAAAACAATGCTTGGGGATTTCCCGCCAAGTTCCAGCGACACCCTTTTTAAGTTTCCAGAAGAGGCTTTAACAATTGCGTGTCCCACTTCGGTGCTTCTCGTGAAGGCAGCTTTGTCAACATACATATGTTCTGCCAAAGTCGCACCTGCATCACCGAATCCGCTGACGATGTTGACTACTCCGTCTGGGAAGCCCGCCCCGATAAACAGTTCAGCCAGATGAAGTGCTGAAAGGGGGGTCTGCTCTGCTGGTTTTAATACTACGCAATTGCCTGCAGCGAGGGCGACACCCATTTTTCAGGTAGCCATCAATAAAGAGAAGTTCCATGGGATGATTTGCCCAACAACTCCCATTGGTTCGCATAAGGTGAAACCTGAAAACTCAGGATTCGGTGCATAAGGAACGCTGATGTCGATGGTCTCGCCATTATCCAGAGTTTCAAGCTGCGCGAACTCTTCGGCCCGTGCTTCAATTAGATCGGCCAATTTCCAAATCAGTTTCCCGCGTTCCGATACGGTCAGTTTTCTCCACGGTCCATTTTTTGAAGGCATTTCATGCCGTCTTGACGCCGCGATTGATATCTTCCTTCCCTCCTTTCGGAACACGAGTGAGGACTGTGTTCGTGTAGGGATCGAGAACTTCAAATGTTTCACCGCTAGCTGCATCGACATGTTTACCATCGATCGATAATTTCTGCGATTTCGCAAGAAAACCTTTAACGGGTGAAATAGGTTCGGGAACGGTTACCGCATTCATGACTATCTCCTGATTATAAATTTACGACTTATTGTCGCTTGTTAATTTTTTGTTGGTATTTTGATTGTTATCCTAGCCAACAATAAAATAAAGAATTTTTTTATTACAAGGGGAGAAAGTATTGCAGGACTAAAGTTAAAGGCTAAATCGGGTTGTTTTCTATAGAGGTGGCTTATAGCCAACGGTGGTTTGCCGCTATTGGATCCAGACGAGAGAGCGATATACCCAGGCTTCATCTCCGGTACTATCTTCTATATGCACCCAGTCTTTATCTGTTTTTAGGACTTTCATCGCGAAAAATTTGTCTACGGGAGCCCAATCCACTTTTGGAAATTTTGTGCCGGGGCCTTCGCGTAAGTTGGTTTTGTTGTTTTTTATTACGGCGCATTTATACTTTTGAGTGGTTAGTGGAGCATGCACCCAGTAGATATCGCCATCAACATCTTGAATTCGCTTCCAGGCACCTTTTGCGCCTAACTGTTTGAATGGCATATATTTGAAAACTTCCCATAGCTTTTCGTAGTTGGTTCCAGGTCCTTTTCTTAAATTGGCCCTTTCATTTTTTATGCATAACGCTTCCGAATATTGTGGCGTGACGATTGATATAGTGACGGACAACAGAAGGAGGGTTGGTAGAAGGGAAAGTTTTTTTTTGAAACCATTCATAATAAATGGGAGTATTAAATAATTAAAGATCAGTATTGGGGAAGGCTTCCCCGATTGCGTTATCTTCATTTATAATAACAAATAAATTATTCTACATCTTCTTTTTATTTTTCGGTTTAACTGGCTTGATACAAATACTGACAATTTTACAGCTGCTTTTAATATTGGCGATCATCATATATTTGACCGCCAATATTATTTATCTGGTGCGATTGCTACCTTCGCGAAATCCTGTGGTTGACCCACCGCGAATCTCGGTATGTGTTCCGGCCCGAAATGAAGAGCGCGGTATCCGGGCATGTTTGCAATCCTTATTAGATCAAGACTACCCTGACTTCGAAGTGATTGCGGTTGACGACCATTCTTCTGATCGCACCGGAGAAATTTTGCGCGACTTGGAAAAAGAAAATCCTCGTTTGAAGGTGCTGCAAGGGCAAGACCTACCCGAAGGCTGGCTGGGAAAGCCTTTTGCTCTGAATCAAGCTTTTAAAATAGCGCGAGGAGAATACCTTCTGTTTACCGATGCCGATCCGGTTTTTGAATGTCATGCGCTGAATACGGCGGTAGGTAACATGCGTGAGCGGGAATTAGATGTGTTGACACTAATGCCGCAGGCTGAATTCGGTTCGTTTTGGGAGCGGGCGGTACAACCAGTTGTATTCGGATTTATAGCCTCTTTAACGCGTTTTAAAAACGTCAATGACCAGGATCATGAAAGCGCAATGGGGTTCGGTGCGTTCCTGATGTTTCGCCGTAGTGCCTACGAAAAAATTGGCGGACATGAAGCGGGGAAGGCCGATGTGTTGGAGGACGTGTTGATAGCAAAACGTGCCAAGAAGGCTGGGCTCAAATTGCTTGTTGCAGATGCGAAGCAGTTGTTTTCCATTCGAATGTATTTTGGTCTCAAAGAAATATGGATAGGTTGGCGAAAGAATATGTTTCTTGCCATGAAACGGTCTGTGCTTCGAGCCGCCTGGTACGTTTCCATGGTTCTTGGTTTTTTGTTAACTCCGTATATTATTTTAGCCCTGAATATATTTTTACAAACAGGATGGTTGTGGATCGGAATGGCTTTGGCGGGGGTTGTTATGGTCACGGCGGCGGCATATAAAACCTGTGATGAGTTGGGGCTACATCGAAATACCGCAGCCTTATTTCCGATCGGTGCGATTGTCATGGCGGCTATTATGCTAAATTCCATGCTTTATATTCTCGTACGAAAAAAAACCGAATGGCGCGGCAGAATATATCCCGCTTAGCAGGACAGGTCCTGTATCCAATAGGTCTATACTCAAAAATAACACTATTACTTTTTAGGCTCTAAAAATAGTTATGCTCTTTTTTTAATGTCTTGAATCCTTGTAATATTATTTTGATTTTTATATCTAATATAAATCGATAGTTACCCTCGTTTATTTATCAAAGCCAGTTTGATGTATGCCTTGCTGGGGGCAGCACTGGGTGTCACTATAGCTCTTGGTCCCACGCTTGCCGTGCGCCTGCGATTTGTCCTCATCCATATCAACTTACTCGGATTCATGACCTTGATGGTTGCAGGTGTGGCTTTTCATCTGTTGCCCCGCTTTAGTTCAAGAAAACTCCCTTGGCCTGAGGGAATGAGATATCAATTCATTTTACAGAACGCTGGCCTTTTAGGTATGGTTACTCTGCATGCCTTAAGAAGCTGGCAAGGGGGTGAGGCTCATGCAGTTTTTGTATTTTTTGCGATTCTTGCAGGGATAGCGTTTGCGATCATGTTTTATAATTTGTACTTCGTATTATCAGCGCCTGAAGAAACTACCAAACCAGAAAAAATTACAGGAGAAATGAAAGTAGCCGAGGTGCTCGATTATTTCCCTCAGGCATTGTAACTATTTTTGGAAAGTGGATTTCAGTCTCTGGCCAACCCTGCGGATCGACAGACTTTCGCAAAAGTGGTGAGCATCGAAAAGGCTTGTGAAAAACACGGGGTCAATACGCCTGAATTTATATAAAAGCTAAATCGTGAATTTTTTTAAATAAATGCTCCTTCCAAAAATGAAAATACCAGCTCAGGAAGTGAAATCAGTCACGGAGAAAAATGCTAAGGGGGTTACCTGGGTTTGAATCTCATTACGGCGAGGGTTGCTTTTTCCTGTCCCGGGCAGGCTTTTGAAACCGTGGAACAGACCGTTAGTGTGCATAATGTGACCCCTGAATTCATCTTGGCTGAGATTAATAATGAAATTGAGAAAGAATTAAAGCCCTCCTAAGTGTGGCGAATTCTAAAAAGTACGAA
>DUZG01000045.1 GCA_013349585.1 Nitrospinota bacterium
ATCCGGGCTGGGCCATGGGTACTCTCCTTTTCGTCAGGTAAAAGATCCTATCATTATCCTACGGCCTCTATTCTAATCTACTCATCAACTTTTCAGGCTATTTTTAGAGGTGCCCTATAGTTAAAATTTAAAAAGATCCAGTTGTAGAACCTGTGGAGCCTGTGCAAAAATGAGGATCATTTTTCACAACTCCATAGGTTAAAAAAAGACACATTCAGGCAGATAGGTATCTCTTAAAAATTTACAACTTTGGTCCACATTCATTTGACGACATACAGTTTATGATGACAAAATGCATACTTTACACAGAAGAATTTAAAAGAGATGCCATATTTCAGGAAATAGATAGTGGCTATAGCGGTTGTGTGTATGCGTAAAGCAAAATCTATGAAGATTTGCGTAGTCTTGGTGAGCGTTGTTGCCCAAACCGTTTGGCACGATTGACACCTCATTTCGGGATCAAAACGTAGATATTAGTTATAAGAAAAAACCTGACTCTTATGGTGGTAATCATGCCGTGGTTTCGACGAATCAACTCAAACAGTCGTTTGATATCCTAAACTCGATCAGGTTTGGGTGACAGATATCACCTATATTAAAACCTATGAAGGGTGACTGTATTTAGCCTTCCCTTACCTCCTATCTATTTATGAGGTAAAGAAACCATCAGTCAAACTTCAGCTTCATAACCAATAAGGCCAACGCGAAAATCATTGTAACGGCATTCCAGAAAATAATCGGAGCTTCACCAAGTAATACTCGACAAACAAGCCAGCAAAATACTCCCAGGCTAAATGCCGAAAACATCCCCAACGAAAGGTCTGAAGCAGGTTTACTTTTCCAAGTTTTCAATTCTGCCGATACTTATTTTTTTATAGCAACTCAATCTTCATCCAACTCTTGTGCTAGATCAGCTAACATTTGTATGATTCCACACATTATAAATCGATCTTCCTCTTCCATATCCTGGAGATAGCTTTCATATCCATTTTCCTTAAGCATAGTTAATCCCGTCATTCCATTTTTAATCACCTTCTCAAGATCAGCAAAGCCAAAAAAGTCTTCCTTGGCTTGATCAAAAATAGTGGAGTAGTCAACACTGGTCACAACCAATTGATATAACTTAGAAGTTTCTGGCAATTGACCGGCCATCTCAATTAAAACGGGGTTTCCTTTAGAATTCATGTTATATTTTCCAAAATTTAATGTTCTTAAAAAAAGAATAAAAATGCTTTAAAGTTCCAAGCATTCATGGACTTTAAAACATGGACTTTAAAATAGCAGTTATTGTTTATCAGGTAAAACCTTATCCAAATTATTTCCATAGAACCAAAATGAAAGAGGACGCCAATGAGTAAAACTGAGGAATTGAATCTAGAAGATTTCATGACTGGCTTAATCAAGAGAAACCCAGGCGAAACGGAGTTTCATCAAGCCGTAGAAGAAGTCGCCGCAACCGTTATTCCTTTTATCAATAAAAACCCCATCTATATTGAAAACCAGATACTCGAGCGCATGACCGAGCCTGATCGCACTATCATTTTCCGCGTATGCTGGGAAGATGATAGCGGAAAGATCCGCACAAACAAAGGCTACCGAGTTCAGTTCAATAACTCTATTGGACCCTACAAAGGCGGATTGCGTTTTCACCATTCTGTCAATCTCAGCATCCTAAAATTTTTGGGGTTTGAACAGACCTTTAAAAACAGCCTGACAACCCTTCCCATGGGAGCGGGAAAAGGCGGCTCCGATTTCAATCCAAAAGGAAAATCAGATCGTGAAATCATGCGATTCTGTCAATCCTTTATGACCGAATTATCCAAGCATATCGGGCCAGACATCGATGTTCCTGCAGGAGACATTGGCGTTGGGGCACGTGAAATCAGCTTCATGTTCGGCCAATACAAGCGCTTAAAAAATGAATTTACAGGCACCTTAACAGGAAAGGCTTTGGAGTTCGGCGGAAGTCTTATAAGAAAAGAAGCCACCGGTTATGGCGCCGTATATTTCATGGAAGAGATGTTGCAACATCGAGGAGATACAATAAAAGGGAAAAGTTGTCTGGTTTCTGGTTCTGGAAATGTAGCGCAATTTGCTGCACAAAAAATTATGCAGTTGGGAGGAAAAGTTTTAACCCTCTCAGACTCCTCAGGATTCATTCACGACCCTGAAGGTTTAAATGATGAAAAGCTAAATTATCTAATCGAATTGAAAACCGTCAGGCGAGGAAGAATTTCTGAATACGCCGAAAAATACAAATGTCATTTTCACGAAGGCAAACGACCTTGGGCGATCAAGGCAGATCTTGCTTTTCCTTGTGCAACACAAAACGAGCTGGAACTTCAAGATGCCAAAGACTTGATAAAAGGAGGCATCATAGCAATCACCGAGGGGGCCAATATGCCCACCACGCATGAAGCAATAACGGCCATAAAAAAGGCTAACCTGGTTTTTGCACCGGGTAAAGCAGCTAATGCAGGCGGTGTCGCCGTTTCAGGATTGGAAATGACACAAAATAGCATTCGTCTGGCTTGGAGCCGTGAAGAACTGGAAGAACGCTTGAAAAACATTATGCGTGAGATCCACCAACAATGCGTCAATTATGGAACAGAAGAAAAACAAGTAGACTATATCAAAGGTGCCAACATAGCAGGGTTTGTTAAAGTGGCCAATGCAATGGTAGCTTACGGAGCGGTTTAGATTAAATAACTGGGCGTCTAAAAACCCAGCTCATTTTCAAAATTTCAAAGGACTTATCAATGGCCTCAAATAATTCTTCGTTTGACATCACCTCTGCAACGGATCTTGCCGAGATTCAAAACGCCTGTAATCAGACCATGCTGGAAATTCGCCAGCGATTTGATTTCAAGGGCAGCAAAAGCCAGGTCGAAATCGACATGAAAATGGCGGAAATAAAAATCCTTGCAGATGATGCTCACAAACTAAACTCAGTGATCGATATACTCCAGGGGAAGTTAGTGAAACGAAAGATATCCATCAAGGCTTTGGACTATGGCAATGTGGAAGCTGCATCAGGTGACACTGTCAGGCAAACCATAAAAATTCAGCAAGGAATTCCACAGGAAAAAGGCAAGGAAATCGTCAAGCATATTAAAACTTTGGGACTCAAAAAAATGCAGGCGCAGATTATGGATGATCAGGTAAGGGTTACAGGTAAAGATAAGGATGATTTACAGTCCGTAATAGCGAGCCTCAACCAAAAAGATTTTGGCGTTGATATGACTTTCACAAACTATCGTTGATCAATCACGCAAAAGTTCAAGGATCGCTTCCCCAAATTTCCTTCCAGACTCTGGATCATTTGAGGTAATGATTCGATCAATAACAACAAGGTTTTTTTCTTCAGGGAAGGCACCTACATCTTCTAACTCCTTTAGAAACGCCTCATCGTTTAGCGCGGAAACTTCGCATCGAGAAACTAAACCAGCACGAGCCAACGCGACTACCGACAAACCAAACGCTCCTAAAATTTTTCCTGCTCGAAAATGGTCTGTGAGTATTTGAGGTAAAATTGAGTCTTCCCAAATAGAACTCTTGGCACCCTTTCCACCGATAACAATGACAGCATCATACTTTTGTTTACCTTGCAAAAACCGATTCCAATCCACCAGCATTCCATCGGGTTGAAACAGAGATTTCGCCTCACCTTTGGCTTCTTTACCCGATTTTGATAAAACACGACATTCTCTTGCCCCTTCTTCGAGCACCTCTTTTAAATCAAACAATTGTTTTTCGCAAAACCGGTTTTGCGGGATCACCAACAAAAAAAGGGCTGCACTCATAAGTTACTCCTAAGCCTGTTTAACAAAATAAATTACCGCATTACCAGATAATAAAAACAACGCTAAAGATACCACCTAAAAGACAAAAAACGCATAAGCAAAATTTCTTGACATAGTTTTCAAACTTATGGTAAACAACATTTGTTTACCATAAAAAAAGGGCATACCATGGAAAATGGAAAAGCAAAATGATTCAGCAATCAGAAAGGTTGCGGCTTTACCCAGACAGATGATGGGGAGGATATTTTTGTACATTCCTCCACAATTCAAACCGAAGGATTTAAAATCTTAGCAAGGGCAGGAAGTAGATTTTAAAATCAGCGAAGTGCCCAAAGGTCCGAAAGCAGCTAACGTCACCGCCAAATAAAACCCGCCAATACTTTTTATTGAGTTCCAGCAGTCGCCGGTTTTTATTTCCCTATCCTATCTAAACAATTGGAGTTATTCATGCCTATTATAATGACTGCCCGCTATCAGGTACGCCCGCAAGCCGTGGATCGGTGC
The DNA here is from genome assembly GCA_013349585.1 of Nitrospinota bacterium. GTDB lineage: Bacteria > Nitrospinota > Nitrospinia > Nitrospinales > VA-1 > UBA8687. The sequence continues at coordinate 4,308 of DUZG01000045.1, forward strand.
AAACAAGCAATAAAAAATCTGGTGGAGTATGTCAAAGAAAACGAAAAAGGAACTTTATACTATATCGCAAATCAGGAAATATTAAATCCCTATGCATTCTTGCATATGATGATCTTCCAAGATGAAGTGGCATTGACTATGCACCGTTCATCCGAAGCTGCTGAAAGATTTGTCAGTGTTATTTATCCGGCGGCCATCGATCCTTTGGAGTTTAAGGAATATAACGAGATCGGACATAACTTCAACTTTGGGCGTCAATAGGTTTTAGCTGTTGATATCTTTTAAGAGCTCAGCTACTTCCTGCAAATTATTCTCAATGTTCGGTGGTCTTTCAGAAAATTCAGCATTCCCGTTTTGGCTTGCGGTATTATTTTCATTACCTTCCGCAGAAAAATATTTACTCAACTGGTAATGCGAATCAACCCGCACCCAGCTTTTCCCATCGCCAGAGATTTCGTCACTACCCAACAAAGCTCTTTTTCTTATGAAAGTCCGGAGTTTTTGGGTTGGGACACTGGGAATGGTCACCGATCCTCGCCGAACCATTACCACTTTGACAGGGGTTGTTTTTTGAACCATAACTTCCTCCGCTATACCGTCTTGTCTAAAGGATCAGACGGCTTATCGCCCATAAACATGTCTGCCGCCATAAACATTACGCCTATTGTAATACAGGAGTCGGCAACATTGAAGGCTGGCCAATGCTGATTCTCTATAAAAAAATCTATAAAGTCGATGACTTCTTTGTGAAGAATACGGTCAATCAGATTTCCTATTGCGCCACTAAAAATCAAAATCAAACCTGTTCGAGCCAACCGTTTTTCTTTACCCGTTTGATGAAATATTGCCAGGATCGCAACGATAGCAATTACCGAAACAAATATCAGAAGATAAGGTTTTAACTCTGATTGCTGATCAGAAAATATTCCAAACGCTACTCCCGAGTTGCGAATATGAGTTAAATTAAAAAAACCTTCCACAACCTTGATAGAGTAGTGCAAGGGTATATGCAACGTGACAATAAACTTGGTGTATTGATCTATTACAATCAACGAGCTCGAGACTATGAATAAAAATAAATAATTATTTCTCAAATTCTATTCTCCGACGTCTAGCAAATGGTCCTGACAACGTTGGCAGTTCAGGCTATCATTCGCGTTCGATTCCACAACAAAATAATGCCAACATCGCTCACATTTCTGCCCCGGATGCCTTTCAGTAAATATTTTTACTCCAGGTAATGATTCACTGACATAGATTTTTTCATCATCCCCAAAGCTATCCACTAATTCCACCTGAGAAACAATAAATATAAACTTCAATTCTTCTGCGTATTGGCTAACAATTTTCTTGATGGAATCTGGAAGCACCATTTTAATAATAGAATCCAGAGAATGACCGATGACCTTATCTCTGCGGCTCGCTTCAGAAGCCTTACTCACTTCTCCTTTAAGCTGAACAAGCAGTTCCCAGTTACGGGTCAACTCCTCATCAAACTCCACATCCTCACTAGCAGGAAAGGAAGAATAGTGAACGCTTTTCTCTTCGGCACTTCCCTTGGGCAAATAGCGCCAGATTTCCTCTGCGGTAAAACTTAATATCGGTGCTATCAACCGCACCATTCCCATCAAAAGAATATAGAGGGTGGTCTGCCCTGCCCGCCTCCCCTGAGATTTTGCTGGATAGGTATACACCCGGTCTTTTAAAATATCGAGATAAAACGCACTGAGTTCGACAACACAAAAATTTGTAAATGAATGATAAAAAGTATGGAACTCATAATTTTCAAAAGCCGAAAGAATTTTTTCCCTTAGAACATTAAAGCGGCTGAGAATATATCGATCAATTTCGGGCAGAGACTCCAGAAGCACCCTGTCCTTATTCGGATCAAAATCATATAGATTGCCAATAAGATACCGGATCGTGTTACGAATTTTTCTGTAAGACTCTGTCAACCGTTTCAAAATCTCATTGGAAACGCGAATGTCTTCTCGGTAATTTTCTGAAGCCACCCATAAGCGCAAAATCTCTGCACCATGTTGATCAATGATCTTTTGTGGTGCAATCACATTGCCGGCTGACTTCGACATTTTCTTGCCCTTGCCATCAACCACATATCCATGAGTGAGCACAGCCTTATAAGGTTCTTTGCCTCGTGTTCCAATCGACTCCAGTAATGAGCTATGAAACCATCCCCGATGCTGATCGCTGCCTTCAAGATATAAGTCCGCTGGCCAGCTTGGGTTCGGACGGTTTTCCAAAACGGCTGCATGGCTGACTCCGGAATCAAACCAGACATCTAAAATATCGTTTTCCTTTTTGAACTTTTCGTTGCCGCATTTTTCGCACTTAGTTCCTTTTGCAATTAATTCTTCAACAGGAGTCTCAAACCAAAAATCTGCCCCTCGTTTTTCCACACCTTCGGCCACACGCTCAAACACTTCTTTGGTATTTACAAACTCGCCGCATTCGGTGCAAGTGCACAAGGTGATGGGAACACCCCAAGCCCTTTGCCGTGATACACACCAGTCCGGACGGTTTTCTATCATGCTGTAGATTCGCCCTTTACCCCAATCAGGAATCCATTTCGTCCGCTCTATTCCTGCCAACGCATTTTTACGCAGTCCCTCTTTTTCCATGGAGATAAACCACTGGTTCGTCGCACGAAAAATTACTGGCTGATGGCAACGCCAGCAATGCGGATAAGAATGCTTGATATCTTCATGATGAATCAACGATCCATCCTGTTTCATCTTTTCAATTATTTCAGGATTCGCCTTCCGGACAAACATGCCGGCGAAATGTTCTACTTCCGCAATGAAGATACCGCCATCGTCTACGGGGTTATAAGGTTCCAAACCATATTTCAAACCGACAATATAATCATCCTGACCATGGCCGGGAGCCGTATGAACACAGCCTGTGCCCTGCTCCAATGTAACGTGTTCGCCTAAAATAACCTTTGATTCGCGATCAATGAACGGATGCTGGCATGCAGCGTTTTCCCAGTCCTTGCCTTTGCAACCGCCGAGAATTTTATAATCCTTAATATCCCATTCTAATATCAGTGACGACAGTCGATCTTCCGCAACCACAAAAACCTCATCGCCAACGGCGACTGCCACATACTGAAATTCTGGATGCAGACTAATCGCAAGGTTTGCCGGTAACGTCCATGGGGTCGTTGTCCAAATCACCATATAAGCCTTGCCAAGATCGCCCAAGCTATCCGGCACACCAGATTTAACAGCAAACTTGACGTAGACGGAGGGTGAAGTATGGTCGGCGTGCTCAACTTCGGCTTCTGCTAACGCGGTGCGGCAAGAAGTACACCAGTGAACTGGCTTCAAACCTTTATAGACCATGCCTTTTTCGACAAACTTACCGAACTCGCGAACGATGGTTGCTTCATAGGAATAGTCCATAGTCAGATATGGATTGTCCCAGTCTGCAAAGATGCCTAACCTTTTAAACTCTTCACGCTGAATATCGACGAACTCCTGAGCATAGGTACGACATTGTTTCCTGATCTCACTTTTTTTGAGACTCATCTTCTTTTCTTTGAGCTTCTTACCAACCTGATGCTCAATGGGCAACCCGTGACAGTCCCACCCTGGTATAAATTCAGCATCGTAGCCCTTCATACTCATGAACTTCACAATAAAATCTTTAAGGATTTTATTAAGCGCATGCCCCATATGGATATGACCATTCGCATAAGGAGGACCATCGTGGAAAATAAATTTTTCTTTTCCTTTTGAAGGCCGCTCTTCGTAGATTTTTTCTTTAGCCCACCATTCAAGCATTTCAGGCTCACGCTTGGTGAGGCTGGCTTTCATAGGGAAGTCTGTTTGCGGTAAATTGAGTGTGTCTTTAGTTTCCATGATTCTCTATTTAAATTTCATCGCTTGTTTCGCCCTGTCGAGAGTGGAAGTAGCAACCAACTGCGCCTTCTTTGTCCCTTCGGCAATTATCTCTTCAACATCTTTTGGCTTTTTAACAATCTCACTGCGCTTTTCCATCATCGGACGCATGCCTTCCAGCATGGTTTCAGTGAGCATATTTTTACAATCACCACAGCCGATTTTTGCAGACCGGCAACTCTCAGCCACTTCATCCTGCACCGATTGCGGTGAGTAAATTTTATGAAAAGGGTACAGATTGCACACATCCGGGTCACCCGGATCATCCCGACGCGCTCTGGCCGGATCGGTCAGCATCTGCTTTACCTTTTTTGTAACCTCTTTTTCCGTATCCGAAAGAAAGATAGCATTGTCGTAAGATTTGCTCATCTTCCTGCCATCAAGGCCATTCAGTTTAGGGATGTCAGAAATTTTTGCATCTGGCTCGATGAACACTTTCTTCTTATAAAGATTATGAAAGCGTCGCACAATTTCCCGAGATAGTTCTAAATGCGGTGCCTGATCAATGCCAACCGGAACAAAGTCTGCCCGATACAAAACAATATCCGCCGTCTGCAAAACCGGATAGCCGAGAAATCCATACGTGCTCATATCGACCTTTTTCACCTCTTCCTGCTTTTCTTTATAAGTCGGATTTCGCTCCAGCCAAGGAACAGGAACCATCATCGAAAGCATAAGGTGAAGCTCGGCATGTTCAGGGATTTTCGATTGCAAAAACAAAGTGGATTTTTCCGGGTCCAACCCGGCACTCAACCAGTCCACCGTCATTTCAAACGAAAAATCTTTGATAAGACGGGGGTCTTCATAAAGCGAAGATAGAGCGTGCCAATCGGCGATAAAGAAAAAACATTCAAAATCGTTTTGCAGGTCTACCCAGTTTTTGAGAGCACCAAAATAGTTTCCAAGATGCAGTTTTCCCGAAGGCTGCATTCCGCTCAATATTCGTTTCATCGGCAATTTTTCATATTACGCATCAGGCGAAACTCGCCTTCAATACTTGAATGATCATTGGGAATGTTTCCTGACTCAGGAAAGACACCGAGTAGTTAATGGGATACATCAAAATGGTTCCGATAATTCGCGTGCCTGCAAACTGATCCAGTAAGAAAGCACCTAAAATAAGGACCGCTCCGAACTTATCCAAGCCCGTCAACTTCTCCGCAACGTGATCAGGAACCAATCCCTTCAACACACTCGACCCATCCAAGGGATACATCGGCAGCATATTGAAGATCGCTAAAGCGACATTGATCCATATACCATAAGCTAAAATAACAAACAAATAAGAAAACTCAGGCGAGATCAAACGGATAAAAAAACTACAAACCACCGCCATGGCAATGTTAGCAAGCGGCCCCGCAATCGCCACATACATCATGTCCCGGCGTGGATTCTCAAAGTTTCTCCAATCCACAGGAACCGGTTTGGCCCAGCCGAATCCGACAAAATAGAAGAACAAAACACCCATGATATCCAAATGTCGAAGCGGGTTAAACGATAACCGCCCCAAACGCTGAGCCGTGTTATCGCCAAGCATGAGTGCTACGCGCCCATGGGAATATTCGTGAACCGTTAAGGAAAACAAAACAACCGGGGTCATCAATACCATCAATTGTGTCTTGGTCAAACCGAATGCCTCTTGGTGTCAATTATCTTAAAGGGAAAAATCAGGCTACCGCATAAAACTAAAGAAGGGCCGATTTCGAGGTAAAATCCTAAACTCGCAACATTTTAACATAAAATTAACCACCGATGAACACAGATAAACAGAACAATAATTCCTCTTCCTTATAAAAGAGAGGTTAGGCAAGAGTGAATAAATGATCCCCCCCCTGACAACTCGAACAATAGAATACGTTTTATTCGATGGGGCTGGCGGGTTGCCTTTTTTACCCCCTCTTTTCTAAAGAGGTCCGAGGTGATTCACCTCAAGAGAAGTAAAGTACCCGCAAAGAGATTTGCACATTTTCTTCCCGAGGGAATTCAAAACAATCAGTCCAGCCCTCGACTAGCTCAGGGTGACAAAAGTACCCCCCCTAATTCCCCCTCACCTTACCTCTCCCTCGGGAGGAGAGAGGAATTATTGGAAAGAGTCTTTGCGTATTTCTGGTGGGTATATAATGTCGCGCTTTTAGCTAAGAAAAAACCTAGATAACCTTCCATAAATCCTTGTTTTAAAATATAATTTTTAAAAAATGATAAAACAGGCCTCAGATACAAGTGCGTCCAGTTGGCGTGGAATCCATTGGCCATTTTCTCTTGCGCATAGAGGGTGGAATAGCGGTCTTGGCGCTGGATATAGTCTTCTCGGTCGGTGTAGGAATAGTGAATCAGTGGGTTCTTTAGCAGGCCTGCGTTGTCGTCGGGAGTCAACCTTTCGTGCACTTGAGTTTCGCTGAAGGTGACCTTTTCTTTATCGTAGAGTCGCAATATTCGGTCTGGATACCATCCGCCAAACCGAATCCAGCGGTCACCAAAATAGTTCTTCCGGGGTAGATGATAGACAGGGTATTGCGGTCCCTCTTTCATAACTTTCTGGATTTCTTCTGCTGACTCGGGGGTCACGACTTCATCGGAGTCTATATTTAGAATCCATCGATTTTGAGCTTTGGCGGCACAAATGTTCTTTTGTTTTCCATATCCATGCCAAGTCTGATTGAAAACCTGACCGGTGTATTGCTTGCAAATCTCTACGGTTCGATCCTCACTATCGTTATCGACCACAATAATTTCATCGGCCCATTTCAGACTTTCGAGGCAGCGACCGATATTTTTTTCTTCGTTTTTGGTGATTATGGTTACGCTTATTTTTTCCATTTACGCTCATCAAACTCAAGAATGTCTTGTCCGATTATAGCACCGCATTTTCCTCCAACTGATTAATTTTACTGCTTTTCTGGATTTTTATGATACTATTAGAACCGGAATAAAACCGTCTGTGTCCCGGTCATTTTTGTCCAGCAGACATCAGAATTTTCGCATCGGGTCACGGCTCTATTATGGAAAACGGATGACCTCATTTTTGTATTTAAGGACGCGTTTATTCATTAACACCCCTCGTTACAACCAACTCCATTTTATATATGATTGAACAATACCTGCAAGTCGCACTTGAATTCGTCAAGGAAATCTGGTTTCAACTGGACTCTCAGTTTGGGCTGGAAGGAACCGAAGCTTTCAAGTTCATTCACCCCTATCTGCTTCAGCTTGAGGATAACCCAGCGTATATGGGAATAGCTTTTGCCGCTTTGGTTCTGGTTCCCTTCGGCTTATACAAGGTGAGAAGCATTTCTCGCGAACGCGAACAGAAGCTTGATGACCTCATGGAAGAGATGGAAGAGGATGAGGGCGAGCTTGATGAGAACGATCCTAGTCGATTGCGCCGCCCTGACGATGAAGAAACCGCCACTGCACTGGATGATGACGAGGAAGGCGATAAACCATTATTTGAAATGGAAGAGGAAGATCCACCCCCCTATGTGCAAATCTTGGAAAAGCTCGATGCAGAAGAAAATGAAGATGAGCTTCATGTAGACACGCAAAAGGTTATGGGGGAGGATAAAGTTATTGAGCCTGTCAGCTCCGAATTGGCTGAACTGCAAATTGATAAAGACTTGAGCGAGTTCGATAGTGACCCAGTAGAAAGCGATTCCCCACATGATCAGACCATTCAAGAGCTTCAAGAAGATGGCCAGCTGACAGAACTGGAGGGTGTGCTTTCCCCTGACGATCCTTTTGCAAACTATTCTGAACTCGATGATGACGAGCAGAACCGCGCCATTCAGGAACTTCAGGGCGAAATGGAATCGACGATCAACAAACTAACAAAACAAATGGAAAGCACCCCAGAAACAACTTCTACAATTAAAGACCTGGGTGACATTCGCATCGGCGATGTAGCAACGATTGATGAGGAGTTCACGCTAGACGAAGAGTTCCCTCTGGAAGAACCTCTAGAAACAAGTGAACCTGCCCCTGAACCACTTTCGCTTGAGGCATTAGATTTAGCGAATGAGATTGAACCGGCCATCGAAAATATTGAGCCTGCAATAAAAGAAATTGAAACGAAATTGCCCCCGTTTCAACCTGTACCTGAAAGAGATTACGTGATTGAAGATAGGCCGGATCGGCAGGTAGACAGCCTTATTAATCGGTTAAAATATTTCCAGGAAAATCTGGACACGCGATTTCATCATGACGAAAAACGAGAATTGACATCTGCACCAAAAGCAGTTGATATAGCGGAAGAGCATCGCTTTGTCGAACAACAAAGCTTCGCAACAAAAAAAGCTCCTGTAGACAACAAAAAATATATGGAAGTGCTGGAGTCCTTTATATTTTTGAAGGATCAAAACAAACATAAATAAATAGTTTTTGGAGATCGTCCCATTAAAGTTTTAGATTCTATGACATCCCAAGTCAACATAATCGCTGTCGGTGGCGGCCGTGGCGGTAAAGGTAAAAGCCTCGTTTGCACCCACTTGGCAATAGGCATGGCTTTGAGCGGTCAAAAAGTCATCCTTATGGATACGGATTTCGGCGCATCCAACCTGCATGCCTTGCTGGGAATCAACAATCCAGCTCACGGATTTCAGGACTTCTTTAAAGAAGATGTTTCAAACCATCAGTCCCTACTAATAGATACAGGTATCAGCAATTTGAAATTTGTGAGTGGTGCTGGCGACAACCCCGGTAGCGCAAACATCGATACGGAAAAAATTAACAAAGTTATTTCCTTCATCAAAAATCTTGAAGCAGACACGATTCTTTTAGATTTAGGTCCCGGAACCAATTATAACGTTATCGATTTCTTTAATATCAGCACACAAAATGTAGTGCTAACCACGCCGGAAATGACTTCGGTAATGAAAACGTTCAGCTTTATTCGTTCCGCTTTGTTCAGAAGAGTTGCTCTGGCATTTCAAGATAATTCTGATATCCAGAAAATGGTAGATCACTCTAATCCGGGTAGCGCAGATATCGAAGCCTACACCACTGGATTATTAAGAGACCGTTTTGTAGAAAACTTTCCCGAACAACTGGAACAATTCAACAACATCGTAAAAGATTTCACACCAGGGCTGGTAGTAAACCGTGTTCGTAGCAAGAAGGACCTGAAGACAGGTGACAACTTGCTAAAACTTGTTAGAAAATTCCTCGAAGTAGAAGCCACCTTTCTAGGCTACATCATTGAGAGTGATAGCATCAGGGACTCTGTTGACGAAATGATTCCGTTCCTGATTAAGGACCCACAAAGTAAGCCTTCTGAGAACCTTCAGCAAATTATAGGGGCGCTCACCAACACCGACCTGCAGTTTGTTAAAAGAGACGGACGAATTTTCGTTTCCAAACAAGTACGCCTCTCATCTGGTTGGGAAGTTTAAACTCACCACCCCCGATTTTTCACAAGCTATTTCGTTTAAAAAGTTATCCCCATCCAAATTAGAACCTTCTGAGCTTTGCATTTTCCGGTACAATGCAACCAAAAACCATTAAATCACTATGATAGATATTCAAACCCGAGTCCTATTGCTGGAGTTTCTTAATTTTTCTTCCCATAAAAAAATTAAGGTATTTGTTGTAGGCGGTACATTACGTGACCATATATTGAGAAAAGATATTTCAGATATCGATCTAACCGGAAAAAATATCGCGGAGTTGGCAACCCAATTTGCAAAATCACTGAACTTCAATAGAGTCTCACTAGATAAAACTCCAGGCCGAGCAACAACACGAGTTATTCTTCCCCACGGAAAACATTTTGACTGCACAGACTTGCAAGGAAATAAAATTGAAGAAGATTTATCGCAAAGAGACTTCACTATCAATGCAATGGGGCAAGAACTATCCGGTTTCCTTGGAGGAGGAAGGGAAATAATTGATCCCCTAGAAGGGCAAAAAGATATAGAGAAGAAATCTATCAGAACCGCTTCCAGCACAAGTCTTAAATCCGACCCTTTAAGAATGCTGCGGGCTTTTCGTTTTGCAGCAACATTGAAATTCACGATAACCGAGAAAACCTTAAAAGAAATCTCGCTGAACAAAGAAGATATCGCCATGACAGCTAGTGAAAGAGTCTGGCAGGAGCTTTACAAATTTTTTAATGCCAACAACACTGCGAAATTAACCAGTTTAATGAAAGAAACTGGATTGCTTTTAAGTTTACTACCTTCACTCTTTCCGAACTGGGGAAAAGTTTCAACCCATTACAATCGGCTAGAGCATATTATTTCAAATCCTGATTTATACTTCCCCGGGAAAAATCTCAATCTCCCCGAGAAGGCTTTATTAAAGTTTGCTTTTCTATTAAAAGAAATAGATACAAATCTATTAGAGAATGCAAGCAACAAGGATTTTGGACTACCAAAGACGTATGAATTCTTAAGAAATTTAAAGGTCAGTAACAACGATATTGCTTTCATTTGCAAATCCATTAAGAATTTCCATTATTTTTCCAAATCATTATCAAGCAACTTAAACGACTCCTCCCTATACTACATATGCATAACTTGTGGAGACAAACTTCTGCCTGGCATTTTATTACAGGCTTGCACCCTGCCCTTTCCTGAAAAGTTGAAAAACACCGAAAACAAAAAACTTATCTTCCATGCAAAAATACTGGATTTCTATTTATTGCGCTATCTTCCTGCATTAGGAGAAAAAGCTTTGCTAAATGGAGATGATTTGATAAAAAACTTCAACATAGCGCCCTCCCCTGTTTTAGGCGATGTGTTGCAAAATATTCAACGAGCCCAAGTTTTAGGAAACATAAAAAATCCAGCTGAGGCAAAAGCCTTTGCTACCAAAATTCTTCAATCCCAAAAACAAAAACTGCGACGATGACAATTCAATACCAAAATGTATTATGGAATAACAAAAAAATAATAATAGGAGAACCCGCTACAGACAAAACCGAACCGGTCAATTTACTCATAGGGTTTCATGGGGCTGAGTCGACAGCAGAAAACATGCTGGTACAGGGAAATCGATTAAAACTCGAAAACACTATATTGATATTTCCGGAGGGGCCAGTAGATGCAGGCGAAGGCCGCTGGAGTTGGTGGAAAGATGGTCCCAACCAACAGAAATCGGTTGAAGCCTTTTTAGTTTTTGCAGATGAAATGATTCAATCGGCACACAATCATTTTGGCAATATATCCACCCTCTCACTTTGGGGGTTTTCGCAGGGAGGTGCTGCATCTCTTGTATATGCATTACTAGGCTCTCAAAAGATTTTCAAAGTAGCTTCGGTATGCGGCTTTCTACCTGAACTACCGTCAACAAACATAGATCAAGCGCCCCCAACGCAAATTCTTGGTGTCTATGGCCAGAACGATGACGTGGTACCCTCTTTTCTGGCAGACTATGCTTTAGAAGAAATGAAAAATAAAGGACATCAAGTGCAAGTCAAAGAAACTTCACAATCGCATGAATTGAATTCAGAAAATTTATTAGATGTATGTGCTTTTCTTAACTCCTGACTCCCTGGATTG
>DUZG01000046.1 GCA_013349585.1 Nitrospinota bacterium
GACGTTCACTGCCACAGTGACATATACTCGGTACACATCTGCTGCCAAGGGGACTTCGGATATTGGGGACCTGAAGGAGGTATTCACCTTCACTCAGGAAGTCCTAAATAATAGCGAGAGCATACGATTATTTCTCCTGAATTATTTTCAGGAGGAAGAACAGCAACGGGGGAACCCTTGATGCCTTCCGTAACGAGGATAGGAGACCAAGATGCAATACATTGCTCAACTCCCCTGCGGGCACAGGGTTCCCCTAATGTGTTCTGCAATGGAAGGGCAATTTCACGGGAAAGTGACCTGAATACTATTCATCAGAAGCCGGGAGGAAAGAATTGTGTCCCTCATGCAGAGAAGCTTTTGAAGGGTTCCGGGACGGTCTGGGTGAATGGTCTGGGATGTGGTCGGATCGGTGATGGTATCAATAATTGCACAGTGGTTGCACAGGGTTCCCCTAATGTATTTGCAGGAGGATAACAAGGAGAATGGCAGCAGTAAACAAATCAGCAGATGCCGGGGTAGATCCAACTTTTAGGTCTGCCTCCCTGAACTCGTCCCCACTCAGTGCAGTTTTGAGCAAGTCCCAGTGGAATATCTTGGTTCAGGAGAAACTGGAGGAGATTGTCCCATGGGAATCCATCTTTGATGCCGAGATTCGACTGAGTGCCTTGGTTTTACCCCCACAATATCTTGGTTTGATCCAGAGTATCGCCCAGAGGGAACCGCTTTCCATACCTGAAAACAACCTCAAGCTGGAGGTTCAGAAGATTGAAAACGAGTTGTGGTATCTCAGACAGGCCCGAGGTTACCTTGCATGGTTTGTCAAGATCATTCAGGACATTCTGGAGAGGGATAGCTCTGCTGCCGAGAAGCCTTTTGATTCCGTAGTCCGAAGCAACAAAAAAATAATTCCCGAGACCATCATGACGGCAGGAAAAATTATCAATCCAGTGACCCAGAGTGTCCTGAGTAGGGAATCCCATAAAGACCATGTTGCGGCCTTGGATACCGCAAGGACCTTGGCAGACAGTGGTCTTTGGGCCAATGCAGATGTGTATATCGAATATCTCACAGCAACCGGGCGAATAGGGGCATAAATAGAGTCACAATAGCAGCAGCAGCACTATGTCAATTAGCACATCAGACAAAAACACAGATGGAGTAAACCCCATTGATGTGGTGCCGACTCTGTTCAGTGACATCTCCCTTCTTTTTAATCTACACCCGAATACCATGGATATTCGGCCAATCACGGACCTGAATGCCATTCGTGGTTCAGTTAAAAATCTGGTTCTCACGAACTTTGGAGAGAGACCCTTTCACCCAGAGATTGGCTCAAATGTCACTGGACTGCTCTTTGAGAATGCGGATTTCTTTACCGCAGCATCCATGAGGGATGAGATTCACCGAGTCCTGAACCGATATGAGCCGAGAATCGATGATGTGGTGGTTCAGGTGTTTGATGACATGGACCGTAATGCATTTCGAGTCAATATTGGATTTCGAATTACAGAATCTAGCATCGCACAAGAAGTCTCTTTTTATCTCACCCGAATAAGGTAATATCCTCAATTATTCTCACCATGGCCGGAAAAAAACTCAATGTAACGGAGCTTGACTTTGACACCATCAAAGTCAACATCAAAAACTATTTTAAGCGCGAGGGAGGAGCATACCGGGACTGGGATTTCGAGGGGTCAGGGCTGAACCACCTTCTGGATATTCTGGCATACAACACCCACTACAATGCCATTTTGGCACATCTCGCGGTTAATGAGGGGTTCCTGAGTAGCGCACAGCTTAGAAAAAATGTTGTGGGTCGCGCCAAGACTCTGGGTTACCTTCCACATTCTTTCAGTGCATCCACATCTACCCTGACACTGAGTGGGTCTGATATTTCGAGTCTCAGCACGGTCCCCAAGAATACTATTTTCACATCCTCTGTGGGCGGGAATTCATACAGTTTCATTACCACTGAGTCGTTCACCGGGTCATTCGCCCCCGGAGCTGCTCCCTCCCGTAAAGAAATTTTGGTCAAGGAGGGGTCTCTCAAGACCGTGAAATACACCTATGATGCATCGGATACCAACCGGAGGTATGAGATTCCTGACTCCAATGTGGATATTAATGCCATCAAAGTGACGACATTTCCAAATGACAATACGAGTGACGCTACATTGTATACCCGGTTTACTGAGTTGTCAACCGCAACTTCTACCACGGACATCTATTTCATCTTTGAGAATCCTAATGGGTTCTATGAGGTTGAGTTTGGTGATGGCGTGGTGGGGAAAAAACCACAAGCCGGTGCAGTAATTGCAATTGAATATCTTTCTACCAGTGGGGCGGATGCTAATGGTGCAACTACATTTAATATCAGTTCCACCTTGACAAATTCCGTGGGTGTCGCGCTTGCTGATATTGTGGTCGATACCGCGACAATATCATCCGGGGGTGGTGACCGGGAGACCATTGAGGAAATTAGATTCAATGCCCCCCTGAGTTTCACCTCACAGGATCGTGCAGTGACTGTGGATGATTACAAGACAGAGATCTTGAATGCATCTGATGCCACTGCGGTTTCTGTCTGGGGGGGAGAGGACAATGATCCTGTTGATCTGGGTGCAGTCTATATCAGTGGCAAGAAGTCGGACGATTCGCTCCTGAGCCTGAATGAAAAAGCTTCCCTGCGTAACCTTCTGCGCGATAAAGGGGTCCTCACCCTTCGGCACGTATTTCTGGACCCGAATTTCATTTACCTTTATTTTGATGTCTTTACGAGGTTCAATCCCAATCTCACGACCCTGAACTCGGACTCCATGGCATCTGCGATCCTGTCTACGATCACGAATTTTGATAATGCAAATCTACAGGAATACAATTCCATTTTTCGATTTTCAAAGTTTCTGGCGAGGATCGACGCGACCTCACCGGCAATTCTCTCTACTGCCGCAAGGGTGTATGCCTACCGGAATCTGGTATTCAATCAGAAGCTTCTGGAGTCTGATATTGAGACCACGGATATCATAGATCTTTCAGGGCGGGCATCTGCCACACAGTTTCTGGGGGCAGCGAACTATACAGTGGGCAATACGTTCTACTTTAAGGACAATGTGTATCGGGTGAAGAGTCTCAACAATCCATCTGCGGAATTTGGGACCGCAGGGGTTGAGCCACCCAGAGATATCGAACTGGATACAGATTACACCATGGGGGCTGCTGCTTCTGGGTTCACCTACCAGTATATTGGAAAATTTAGTGATGTTGCCCTGAGTGATGCCCAAAAGAAACTCCTGAAACTGGAATTTACCTTCAAACTCGATAGTGATGAGGCGGATATTGTCTATTCCAAGGAGGGTGAGTCATTCAGCGTCATGGGTGGGATCAATGAATACCGCTTTGGAACTCATCGGCCAGAGGGGATTCGGTCTGGATTTGCCCTCCTGACTATCTACCGGAAAGACGATACGTCTGGAGAGCGGTTGTATTACGATGGCTCCCCGGCATCTGATTCTTCCACCACGCCAAAATATTTTGGTATTGTGCATATCAACAAGGGAATTATTTTTCTTGGGGCATCTGCCGTCACCGAATCCGCAATCGGGACCGGGGCATATACCATACTCAAGCTCACGGGCATCAAGTCCAGTGGCCTGACAGTCAAGATTTTCACCCGCCCAGCATCCAATGACATTGCATCCAAGAGAAACTTCATCATAGATATTGATGAGACCAGCACAAATGTCACTGCTGAGATTGACACTGCGGCGCTTAATGTCACATCACGTATTAGCGACGACTACATAACATACAATCGAGACACTCCCGACTAATAGTATTATGCATGAGTCAGTCGCAAACGCCACCCCCAGACCAAATGAGGCATCAAGGGTCAATGAACTTTTTCCAGAGCAGATACGCGGGTCGGCAGAAAATCTCACCAACTTTCTGAAGGAGTATTATGACTACATGAGTCAGGAGGGTGCGCCGACATGGGAGATCGGCCATATGGTCAGTGAGAATGATATTGATGAGACTTCCGCGAAGTATTTGGACTCGATTCAGGATGAGATTGCCGCCACTGTCCCAAACTCGGACCACATGGACCGAGTGACTCTGTATAAGAGGGTTGTTCATTACTATCGCTCCAAGGGGACCGTGGAAGCGGTCTATACCTTTTTTAGAATATTTTTCAATGATGTGGATGACATCCATGTTGAGTATGGGGATGATCCATACACCTACAGGATTCGGACCACCAAGTTGCCATCAGGTGGAGGGGAGTGGCGAAGTAAATTCAAGAAGATGACCCATCCTGCGGGGATGAGGTTTAGTGTTTCATCCTTGGTGGAATCTGGTGCAGTGGGAGGTGGGGATCTCTCGGTCGTAAAGCCGGGATGGGATGCCAACTACTGGTTTGATGGCGACGATTCTCAGCGCGAGGACTACTATGGGGCCAATGCAGAGCAACGAGATGAGTGGTATTATGACCTTCTGCCCCCTAATCGGCGCAAGACAGTTGAGACCTTCATTGAGCCGGTCCTGAGATATACTCTGGACAGTGAGAGTAGCATTGATACCGCAAATATTCCGGGTTGGGTGGTCGAGGAGGTCACCAATACACTTCCCAGCTTAAATGGATATACCAATGCGACCGGCACTCCCACATGGGACAGCACTGAGGGCGCATGGTCATTTGATGGGACCAGCGACTACATTCTTACCTACACGAACCCATCAATGCAAGGTCTGGACCCCTCAAATCCTGATAATCTATATTGGGACTACAAGCGAGATTCAGAAGGTGTCCGCAAGGGACCCCTTCACTTTGATGAGGAAGATCCTTACACGGTCTCGATGTGGCTGAAGACCAGCCAGAGTGCAGATAGTATTCTGTTAGCATCGCGTGGTAACAACGGTGTTGCTCTGGGTAAGTTTGATGGGAAGTTCTCCCTGCTTTATATTCAGGAGGGTGGGGATTCTGATGCCAGTGATGGGGTTCCGGTGATTCTTCAATCCACCACAACCATCTCAGATGGCGAATGGCACCATCTGGCCTATGTGTATGATGGAAATCGTAGCGGTTCTCTGTTTGTGGATGGAATCAAGGAGGCAACAGACGCTAATATCAACCTTGAATCCTTTGATGATGATGGGATAAGTCGCCAGCACACATTCCATCTTATCTCGTTGATGAGTGGGTCAGAACCTACTGAATCTCAGGGGGGCGAGGGGTCCCTTCACACTGCGGGTCACCTCAAGGATTTTCGGATCTACAGCACGAACCTGAGTGATACAGGCACAAAATTTCTTTTTGGCACAGGGGCGAATTCCGCCACACACCCATACCAGCAACTGGATCTTGACCCATACACCGCATATTTCCTGTCCAAGTATGAGCCTCCCACACAGGTTTTAGTGAAGAGTCTGGTGAATGTTCAGGCAGGACTACGCTGGAGATCCACTGGAGTTGATCGAATTGAAATCACAGGAGATGACTCAGACTTCATTACCAACATCTATGGTGGTGCAGGGACTGATGTGGTTGCAGACATCTATGGAGATGATGGTGATAGTGACTTGGATAACAGTGAGATTTTCGAGGCTCCCCCCGCAGAACTTCTGGAATCCCGCTTTGTCTCGGTGTCCTTCACCCTGAATCCATTGATCGAGAATGCCAGAGATCTCTTTGTTCATGCGCAGTATCAGCGACAAGATAAATTTTTTGATCCCACCACAATTTCATCATTTGCGCTCAAGACTCTGGCAGAACTTGAAAATAATTACAATCGAATTGCAAATCAATTTCCAGTATTTGGGGCAGATGTCAACCTGATACCGCATACCCTGAAGCTTCTCTATTCCGATGGTCAGGGCGGGGCATACTTGGATGGGGATTCTGCTGGTTCTGAGGGTGAAATTATTCGGATTCAGCTTGCGAGTCGTGATATTCCTTCTGTGGGGAACAATGTGAAATTTGAATTTGAATTGGAAAACACCGATGAGCTTTCCTCTGATGACTGGACTCTTTTCGACGAATCCGATGACTACAACGATTCTGACAGAAACCTTGGGTTCCTGATCATTCGCCCAGAGCGATATCTGGGCTACAGCAGATATTTTACGAGCGGTTACTACTATGCCGCAGGAGAAAGCACATCCGATTACCTGAACCACTATCAGGCAATCAATGACGGAAATACAGTGGGGGTCCCCCTGACAATTGAGGCAGCGTCATCAGCGACGGCAATCACATCGGCACAGGGCGCATGGGGTTGGGGCAACATTGCCAGTGATGGAACCATCAGCTCGATTCAATTTGTATTTTCAGGCGCAGGATTCACCACCACACAACTGATGGAGAACGAATATGAGGACTATGCGACCGGACAACATGAGCCGCATTACACCATCACAGTGGGAACAAAATTTGCAGCATCTAGCGCATATGTTGTAGGCGATCAATTTTTTGCGGGCGATAACCTCTACCAAGTGACCGTGGCTGGGACCAGTGGGTCATCTGCCCCTACGCATACATCAGGGACCGCAACCAGTCATACCTTGACCGCCGAATATGTTGGAGCGGTGGCGATTGCCTATGTCACTGGGTTTGATGAGACCACCAATGACACAGTCGGTCTGGGTGGAATCGGAGATTGGCTTTGGATCACACGGGGTTCCGGGTATTCAACACTACCACCTGACCATGTTTCTGGATATGAATACGATAAATCGAGATTTCGCTTGGGCTACTCACATGCCGCTTCTCATGCGGTTCGATTTGACTCCCAGATCCAGAATACAATTGGATCTTCAGCCGCCGAGAGTGCCGGGGTAAATTATCGCCCATGGTATCGCTCGGGACGATCTACGACGTACTCAAGCCCTGAAGCAGACGATCTTTTTAAATGGCACTACCAGAACAAGCAGATGACCAATGGGAACACATCGACTGCCCGACTAGATATCGTGGTAGATGGCACATCAGAACCAACTGGGACTCTTACCATTCGTTCACAGGACTACAGAAGTCTCACAGACACTCTCATAATTGAAGATAGTCAATAATTGTATAAATAACGACGAAGAAGGACAACCTACTACTACTACACAGATAAAGTCATGGCAGCAATAATTACAGACGATTTCAGAAGGAACGCAGCACAGGTTTTGGTCAACGACATCACAGGGGGGACCAACAACTACTTTGTGGGTATCGGTAAATCCGATGCATATGACAACGATGCTAGTGGGTATGCCGAGGACCATGCCTCTTTCAGTCTGCCTGTGCCTTCTGCGAGTCGAGCCGAGGAACTCACGACCCTGAACAACTTGGCGACCATAAGCAAGGTTGGGAATAACAGCGCATACCGGGTGATTCCGCGTGTATATTTTCGCACAGCGAAGCGATTCAAGGTATACGACCCAAATGACCCCAACTGCTTTTTTGCCGAAACCATTGATGGCGTGGAGTATGAGCCATGCTATGCCATCAACACAGACCTTGAGGTTTTTCTGTGCCTGAAAAATAATCTCACCGCAGTCACAGTTGCTGCTGATGAACCCACTCTTACCAGTACCCTGAATAGTGTCTGGGGAGCCAGTGTGGATACTGAGAATAATGGACTCATCTCGACTACCAGTGACAACTATCGATGGGCATATGTCTGCACCCTGAACCGAGACAGCGGTTTCTTCACAAGTCAATTCGCGGCAATAGGAAATCCGGGTGATGGTGCGGTTCTGAACAGCGCACTGGGTGTTCATGCCAGCAATAACCATCCTTCGGAAGGCACAGGAGGTCTCATATATGGCTTCAATGTCGTGAGTGGCGGCTCTGGTTATACTGCGGGTAGCCTTAATATTAATCTCACGGGTCTCAAATCCACTGGAGGTTCAGGCGATAAAACTGATTTTGCTCAATACAACCAGACTGTTGCTTGCACGATTACCGTGACCGGAGGGGCAATCACATCCTGTGTAGTTGATTTGGGTGACAGTGATGATAACGATGACATTCTCACAGAAAACCTTTTGGGTGTTGTGAATGCACATGCGGTTCCTGCATCTGGCTCTGCGGTATTACAGCCCATGATCCTTCCTCTGGAAGGTGTGGGAACTGATAATCTGAAGCTTCTCCCCACATACTACTGTGGTATTCGGGCAGACTTTGAGGACGATCTTGGCGGCGATGGTCTGTTTGTTCCGTTTCGTCAAGTGTCTCTGATCAAGAATCCTTCTCTGGTGGGTGGAGATGACCCCAATGAAGTTTCGAGTTATGCTGCGGGTGAGGCGGCAAAGTGTTTGCGGTATTTGACATGTGCAACAGCCCTTCCCAGTGGTCTGGAGACCGGAGATCTAATCTTTGATGGTGGCACACATGCCACACTGGAACTTGCCATCACAAACGAGGTCCCGATTGGATACTTCGATCATCTGGATACCGCCAATAACCGGCTCTACTTTCATCAGAACGATGATGATGATGACTCCCAGAATCTTCTGGAATTTGCCGAGGGCGGCGGCACCCTCCGTTGGTATGACCGTTCTGCTTCCACGGAAGGTTCAGGACCCCTAACATATACCGGAGATCCCCAGTATGCAGAATATGCTCTGGTTGACTACAGCAGCGCGACTTACGAGAAGTTTGGGCGCAGAAACGGCGAGGTTATCTTTATTGAGAATCGAGCCAAGGTTACCCGTGCAAATGACCAGATTGAAGAGGTTAGGATGATTATTCAGTTCTAAGATTATGCCGATTGAACCTTCATACGATTTTGATACGTTCAACACCATGGGAGCCACAAATGGCTCCGGTGTTGAGCTGACTGATACATGGGAAGATTTCCGTAAGAAAACCAACGGGATCGTCAATCGGTTGACTGGTTTTGGTATGGCTCCGGTTGCTAAGGGTCTTCTTTCTTGGAACGTGGTCCCGTCGCCGATAATCAAAAACAAATTTAATATGCGCCTTACCAGTATCAAAAACCATTTCAATATCAAATCATATTCGTTCTCCACAGGCAAGGGTTTTACGGTGAATTTTGAAACCCCCGCCAAGGATGCATATTTAATTCCTCATGGGTCCTTGTCTGCCAGAGACGATATTATTGCCCCTAGATCATCAGTATCCACATCAGGTTACAATGATCGTAGAAACGCGGGTGATATTGGGACTGTTGTTTTTCACACTCCCACCAAAAACTCAATTTCATTCC
Source organism: Nitrospinota bacterium (assembly GCA_013349585.1). Lineage (GTDB taxonomy): Bacteria > Nitrospinota > Nitrospinia > Nitrospinales > VA-1 > UBA8687. Next base: position 9,216 of record DUZG01000046.1, read on the forward strand.
TGCCATTTGCCGCTAATGCCAGTGAGGAAGTTCGCCCATACGCCGCAATGCATTATTATAAGACAATTGGGTTTGTGATATACGGGGCACTACCGTCAACACCAAAAACGATCTTTTTTTGATGATAAGAGAAAACGTAATACCAATTGAAAAATTTGGAGTAGCAGGAATCCCAGATGAATACAACTCACTGGAGTTTGCTTCATGCACCAACGGGATCATCAATGCAATACAATCCTCCAGCGGGGTCTTGGCTAGCACTTACATGGTGTATGATAATGTGGATAAGACCATAGTGAAGTCCAATAATATCAGTGCGTTTACCCTGAATTCTAATAAGGGATTCTATACCGTGAGTTTCATTGAGCCGATCACAGGCGATTATTTGCCCTTGGTGAATGCACACCGTGAGGGTAAGGGGGCATTCCCTAATTGGCGCACCGATCTCTTGTTCTGTGGATATCGCAACAAGAGGGATACTGGTATGGATTTGGTCTTTTCGTTTGTGGAACCTGCCAATGACCCGATTTTCAAGGGGGTGTATGACAATTACACCATCGGTTACCCCAAAACCTTGTCGGATGAGGTTGGAAAAGATGGTGGATTCGATTACTTCACTCTGATCATTATCTAATATGGCAATTCGATTCGAGCTTATTGAGCCGACTTCTGGCAAGGTGTCTTGGAGGACAGCACAACAACGGGCAGTCTCCACGGGAGGTCGCCTTGCGGTCCTGAACACCAAAGGGAAACACGATGCCGCCATATCAGCCCTAGAGAATAGCGAGGGGAGAGAGATATTTCGATTTAGAAAGCCTTTAGAGCTACTCGTCAAGAAGGCGGGGGCGTGGTCTCAGTGGGCATATCTTTTTGGCCCCACCAACATCAGGACAGTCGGGGGTGTAAATAATACAGCTTATCAACTAGCCGTTTGGGCAGTGCTTTCTGCCGCTGCTGACGAGAAGAGCGGTATGATTGGTGATCGATTCTGGGGGGTCAATTTACCAGAGGTTCCTCCCAATCAAACTGAGCGAATCCGAGCTTTGAGTAGCTTTTTCTCTTCAGACTACCCAGAGGAAGGGCTGGTCATCACAGAGGATCAGTATAATGCGATTTTCAATTATAAATTTGACATTTTTAATAAAAATTTTGGGGGGTCAATTTACCAGAGCAAGCACCAAGACCTGCAAGAATTTATTTCTTCTGATGGCGTTTTGGCTGGATATCCCTCGGTGTGGATTGGATTGACCGACAAGAACATTGAAAATTCGTGGAAATGGGTGGATGGATCTGACCTGACCGATGGCACTCGCAATGCATATTGGGCAGACAATAGCGATCTGTCTGGAGATAATAAGAAGGAGCCTAGTAATCGCAGTGCAGGAGAGGATTATGCGCTCATACTTGGGTCTGATCGGAGCCAACCGGGGAGATATTCCGTCACTGCTGGAGATCTCGGTGCCGACAACATCGCTGACGGTCGCTATGGGTATTTGGTCGAATATGCCATCGACGAGGACGACGTAAATCCAGACTCTCCAAACGATTTCATTCCAGAAGACCGGGCAGACGATCCGGTATTCGCCCAACAATCCAACTTTGATGAGATACCTTCTCTGATAGAAGACTACATCTCATATGCCGACTTCAAAGACTATGGTATTTCTCTGGGGGACACCTTTGATACATGGAGGAAGAAAACCAATGGGATCACGAAGTTTTTGATGGATAGCACAGGAAGTTTCGCACACTGTGTTCTTCAACGGAGTCTCACGGCGCCTTACCAGTGGGGAATAACCACAAACCCAAATGATAAGCGAAATATTCAGTCCGCAACATTTACGGGAAATGCATCTCGCCTGAGCATTCAGTTTGAAAAAGATCGGCCACATAAAAATCATGTTGTGATAATGACCGTGGGTCGATCCTCTGGGGGGAAAGACCTGTCCTTCCACAATTCATATGGCGGAGCGCCATATGTAAGTGCTTCTGAATTAACAGGTCTCTGGACAGATTCCTACACGAAGAGCGGTTTAGATATCGGATCGGCCATCCCGAATGGATGGAAGAAAAATAACGATAAGATGTATTACATCAATTCCCACGGCAGCGTCTTTGCAACAACTGATCCAGATGCATACTTCGATAAAATCAGTTTGGTGGTGTTCTAGATACTACATGAGCAAATATGTCCTCTACCAACATGATGGTGATGTCAGTCTTGAAGTATATCTTCTTGAAGAACCCAGCGAACTAGCAAGATCATGCATCAGTGGCGGATTTGGAATTAAAATTTCAAATCCTAAAGATTGCCCCAACTTAAATGAACTTCAATTCCTCAAGATTACGGAGGGGAAATATGAATATGACACCACCAAGCTTCAGGGGGCTGCAATAGCGATACTTCGCCAGAAGAGGGATGCGGCTCTTGAGGAATTGGATAAAGCGATCATCAGGCACATCACAAATCCTGACACTTTGTCTCGGATTGAGTCCACGAAGCAGGAATTACGGGACATTCCGGGTGCAGTGGACCTTTCTTTCGTCACTCATCCGGTTGATATTGAACACCTTTCTCCACCGGTTCTCTCCACCTATAAGGAGTTTGTGTAAAATGACACATGATACAATATGCGATAACGGGTATCTGGATGAATTGGCCACACGGTGGTTAGGGCGATGGGAATCCTTGGATATCGACTATCCCAAACTCACTGAGAGCGAATACACATCAGATGAAGCCCTCAAGACTGCCATGAGGGATGAAGTGGTTGCGGCGGGGTCTTTTGGGCAAGCTTTCAATGAGAAATATTTTGAGGATACCTATACAGGGAAGGATTCCGCGTTTTTCACAAGGTTCCTAGCGGAACGCTTCCCAAATCATTCGATTCTGCGAAGCGGTTTCTTCTATTATCCTCCGGGGCAGGGAATGGGGTGGCACACCAATGCAGATACGCCATATCTTCGGTGTTACATGAATTACTCGCTGAATGGGGACTCGTATTTCAAATTTTACGACCAAAAAACCCAAAAAACCGTGGTTGACCATGATGTTGCGGGGTGGAACATCAGAACATTTGATATAAATAGGGAGAAGGGCGACTGGTTCTGGCATTCGGTGTACTCCAATACGCACAGAATAAGCGCCGGGTTCAAAATCATAAATAACCTGAAGTAGTAGCATGGCATCTTACGAAGACATTCATATCGATCAGGGGGCGGAATTCACTGCCGAGGTGACCGTTCAGAAAGACAACCTTGACTTTGACCTCACGGGATACTCCTATGCGGGGCAGATTCGCAAGACCGTGAACACCACATCTGCGGCAGCAACTTTTACCATCAGCCAAAGCACAGACTCAGATCTCACAAATGTTCTGGAAATCTCTTTAAGTGCAAGTGTTACGGCGGGACTGACATCCTCTCGATATGTCTATGACATTGAAGTTACTTCTGGGGCAAGTGCTATTTACAGAGTGCTTGAGGGGCAGATCACGATATCAAAAAATGTAACTCGATAGCATACCACAATGGCGAACAAATACCTCCATCAAGTAGCTCCACTCGGTGCCGCCCCTGCATCAGGGGATCTCTTTCATATCACAGATATCAGTGATACCACCGACTTGGCAGCAGGGACAAGCAAGTATGCCACCTATGCAAACCTGTTGGCGGGTATTTCTATAACCGAGTCTCAGATCAGTAATCTTGGAACTTACCTTACTGCGTCAAGTACTGCTACCCTGACAAATAAGTCGATTGTGGCATCCCAGCTTACGGGTTCTATCGTCGATGCTCGGGTCCCACAGAGTAATGTAACCCAACATCAGGGGGCATTGAGTATTACTGAGTCGCAGATAAGCAATCTGGGAACGTATCTTACGGCCATCACCGGCCAATCCATCGGTAACCTTTCAGATGTTTCTGTCTCGTCACTTTTTTCAGGACACACACTTTCATGGAATGGCTCTGCTTGGGTCAACGGAGTGCCGTCCGGTAGTGGCGATGCATTGGTCGCAAACCCATTATCTCAGTTCGCCGCCACGACATCCGCTCAATTGGCTGGTGTTATCTCTAATGAGACCGGAAGCGGTGCGCTGGTGTTTGCTACATCGCCAACACTTGTAACCCCAGCTCTAGGAACTCCATCTTCGGGTGTCCTTTCAAGCACCACAGGATATCCCGGTGACTCTTCATTGGTTACGACTGGTGCTTTAAATTCTGGTTCGATTACGTCAGGATTCGGAACGATTGACACTGGTTCGAGCACAATCACAACGACAGGCTCAGTTCGCACCGGTAATATCGAGGTTGGCGATGCAAGTGATACGACCTTAGCCCGCACGGGTGCTGGCGTCCTTGCCATCGAGGGTGTGGAGATTACGACCAAATCTGGAACACAGACGCTGACGAATAAGAGTATCGACCAAGATGGCACAGGGAACAGCATCACGAACATTGCTAATGCCAGCATCAAAGCGGCAGCAGCTATCGCAGTAAACAAGCTCGCTGCATTAACCGCATCGGAGTTGATGGTCACTGATGCAAGCGGGTTTGCTACAACATCCACAGGAGTCACGGCAACAGAGGCATCTTATCTCAATGGCGTAACATCATCAATTCAAACGCAGCTTGATGCCGGGGGGGCGGGCGGTGATATGGTTCTTGCCAACACGCAGGTGGTCACAGGTAAGAAGACCTACGGTGCAGTAGGAGCAGTAGGTAAGCTTGCCGTTGCAGGAACGACAAGCGGCAGCACGGTCATTGATGCCACAGCCGCAGCATCTGGGACTTTGACTCTCCCAGCA
>DUZG01000047.1 GCA_013349585.1 Nitrospinota bacterium
TATCACGAGGTTTTGCTTGCATAAAATCACCGGGTTTTGAAAGATATTCAACAACTTCCGGCAATTTTACAACACTCAAAACCCATCTTCACCCTTTATATATGGGCTCTATCGAATTTTTTAGGGACGACTATTTAACTATTCTCTTTCTCCAGTTCCATTTTGTAAAAATTCGCCGCCTCTTTAACCATTCTTCCCAGTATCACATCATCGTTAACAGTAGTTGACACCCGGGAATCATTCTCGGATTTTATTTTTTAAATTGGCAATGCTGACTTATCGCTGACCTTTCATCCTTTATATGCTGACTTCTCGTTCCTTAATACTCATGGCTTTTATCCTGGATTCGGCATCGGCTCCACCGACTGAAAATGAATAAAAGAAATGACACCCTCAGAGCTTCACCCTTAACATATAATCACCAAACAACACTCCATCGAATATGACATTTAACCAAATAAAAACAATAAAATGTCAAATTTTAGCTAAATTTGATCATATTTATAGCGATATAGTGACATTTTTCATTAAATTAACATTAATACGTCATTACCATTATTTATTGTTCAGTTTATTCTTTTACCGTTACTGCGAAGCACTGGAGTTGTAAACGAGACTGTATTGACAATAATTAGAAACTTCGGGGAGTTTGTGGTGTCTGCAATAAGCGCAGGTAGCAGAGAATATTTTCTATCACCATACGATGGAAACGAGATCGAATTGGACTGTAGGATTTTTGTTTATTGCACAAATTAACAGAGAGGAAATCAACGATACGGAATACAATATATTTATACTGTCAGCAATATGAACATACACTTTTTTAATACTTGGATTATCACTATAAAATAACCAATTCCAACCCAAAAAAGAAGCCCCTGGCACAGTATGTCGGGGGCTTCTTTTCGTGTCCTAATAAGCCTTAATTAATTTAATTACGACTTCCCTCCAACTCTTCCTACTACAATATCTAATTGAGAATAACACCCTGGTTTTCTAAATGATTTAATCGCATGTCAAAATATTGTTATCAATATAAGTTGTTATAAAAAACGGGTTACAGATTTTTTGATAGCCTGATTCACTGCATCTCACGTCGGAAACCATATACCTACCTACTCCTCGCAACACCAATTTTTGGGCAATGGTTTTCTATTGCGCAGGTGGTGCAAAACGGCGAGACGGATTTGCAGAAGTTTTGCCCGAACGAAACCAGTAGATCGTTAAAGCCTTTCCAGTATCGTTTTGGCAGAATTTCGCGCAACACCATTTCAGTTTCGTCTGGCGATTTTGTTTTCACATAGCCCAAGCGGTTACAGATTCGGTGAACGTGGATATCGACACAGATGCCGGGTTTGTTGTGACCTAACGTTAAGGTCAGGTTTGCTGTCTTCCGCCCTACCCCTTTGAGCTTGAGTAACTCCTCCAACTTGTCGGGAACTTTTCCTGAATACTCTTCTACAAGAACTTTGCACATCTCTTTCATCGACTTGGATTTATTACGAAAAAACGCGGCAGGGTAAATGGCTTTTTCGATTTTTGAATCGGACAGTTTCGATAATTCGGAGGGAGTTTTTGCCAGTGTAAAAAGCCGGGCCGAAGCGGGCTCGGTGACTTCATCTCGCGTTCTTAGACTGATGATGCAACTAATGAGAACCGCGAACGGGTCGTTTTTCTTCGCTATCACCGTGACACTTGGGGTTCGGTAACCTTTAACGGCTTTTTTCAGTTCCTTTACTACCTCTGCAATGTTAAAATCGCCTTTTTCTCCCGCCATATGTCCTCTTTTTAGTGTATTTGGGCAATTCTATTAGTAAAAAAGCATTGATTTTGCTATTATAGGAGGTTTAACGTTCTCTATTACAAATAGAAGCAATCAAATGACGGGTAGCATCTCTTAACTTTTAAACCGGAAAAACATGCAGCATACCATTTCAGTACTCATGAATAACCATTTTGGTGTTCTATCTCGCGTATCTGGACTTTTTAGCGGTCGCGGATTCAATATCGAAAGTCTCAATGTTACCGAAACATCGGACCCGAATATTTCGCGAATGACCATTGTCACCATTGGCGATGATGCCAAGATCGAACAGATAACCAAGCAATTAAATAAGCTCGTTGATATTATCAAAGTCCTGGATTTGACACATGAAAACTTTGTCGATCGCGAACTCGTATTGATAAAAATGAACGCTGAAACGCGCGTTCGTGAAGAAATACTTCGGATAGTAGATCTGTTCCGAGCCAAAGTGGTGGATGTTAGTTCTTCTACCTATACCATTGAAATCACCGGCGACGAAGGCAAGATAAACAGCTTTATTGAACTCTTGAGTCCATTAGGAATCAAAGAGGTTGTTCGTTCTGGAAGGATCGCCATCGGCCGTGGAAATAAATCGCTCAATTAAAACTAGTTTATAGATAAGGAGAAAAGTTTTGGCTAAGATTTACTACAACAAAGACGCAGATATTAAAATCCTCAAGAAAAAAACCATCGCCATCATCGGTTACGGCAGTCAGGGCCACGCCCATGCCCGCAACCTGCATGACAGCGGCATGAAGGTCATGGTCGGCCTAAGAAAAGGCAGCGCCCATTGGAAACGCGCTGAAAAAGACGGTTTGAATGTAACTACCGTTCCTGAAGCTACCAAAAAAGCGGATATTCTGATGATCCTCATTCCCGATGACAAACAACGGGACATGTATCAGAACGATATTGCTCCCAACTTGACCAAAGGCAAGGCTATTGCTTTTGGGCATGGATTCAATATCCACTTCGGTCAGATTGATCCGCCTAAAGATGTCGATGTATTTATGGTTGCGCCTAAAGGCCCCGGTCATTTGGTACGCCGTACTTTCGAGCAAGGCGCTGGCGTGCCCTGCCTTATGGCTATCCACCAAGACGCTACCAAGAATGCCAAAAAAATTGCTTTGGCTTATGCCAAAGGAATTGGCGGCACACGCGCTGGTGTTCTGGAAACAAATTTTAAAGACGAAACAGAGACCGACCTTTTCGGCGAACAAGTCGTATTGTGCGGCGGCGTTACCGAACTGATTCGTTCGGGTTACGACACTCTTGTCGATGCGGGCTACGATCCGGATCTGGCTTATTTCGAATGTCTGCACGAACTCAAACTTATTGTTGACCTTATCTATGAGGGTGGAATTGGCAACATGCGTTATTCCATCAGCACCACTGCCGCTTATGGCGATGTCACTCGTGGACCACGTATCATCACCGATGAAACCCGCGCGGAGATGAAGAAAATTCTTGGTGAGATTCAAAGTGGTAGTTTTGCCAGAGAGTTCATTCTGGAAAATCAGGCCAACCGTCCCATGTTTAACGCATTGCTGAAAAAAGGCAAAGAACATCGCGTTGAGCAGGTCGGAGAAAAACTACGCAAGATGATGCCTTTCGTCGGCAAGAAATTGGAATAAGGACAAAACTTATGCGCAGTCCCATAGCCAAAGAAGGCTTTATATTTGTTATCCCGCTGGCTTTTTTAGCAGCGGCGTTTTACTCGTTTTCTTATTACTGGATTGCGGGCCTCCTTGAAGGACTCTTCCTTTTCTGCGCCTGGTTCTTTCGAGATCCTGAGCGAAACATCCCGCAGGAGCCGAATGTAATCGTCTCTCCTGCCGATGGCAAAGTGGTAGAAATTATCAAAGAGAGCGACCCGTTATTACCAAACGAAAATTATACACGGGTAAGTGTATTTTTGAACGTTTTCAACGTGCATGTGAATCGCGTACCTATAGCTGGTAAAATCGAAGCGGTGCGGTACAATAAAGGCAAATTTTTGAACGCTGCCAATCACAAAGCATCCTTGGACAATGAACAAAACACTATTCTGTTGAACAACGGAAGCACCAAGATATTGGTCAAGCAGATCGCAGGCTTGATCGCACGACGTATTGTATGCGGCGCTAAAGAAGGCGACGACTACCAACTCGGACAACGATTTGGTTTGATCCGCTTCGGTTCTCGGGCTGACATCTTCGTCCCGGAAGGCACGACAATAAAAGTTAAAGAAGGTGACATTGTCAGCGGTGGTAGTTCAATCATTGGATACCTAAAATAAGATGACGCCAAGAAAAGGCATACATATACTCCCCAGCTTGTTCACAACTGGAAATGTGTTTTGTGGGTTCTACGCATTCGTCGCCGTTTTAAACGACGACTTCTACCATGCTGCCTGGGCAATTGCGATTGGAATGATCTTCGATGGACTGGATGGTCGCATAGCTCGACTAACAAAAACCACCAGCGCTTTCGGGATGCAATACGACTCTTTAGCAGATATCATCACTTTCGGTATGGCCCCGGCATTTCTTGCCTACGCCTGGGTTCTAAAACCTTTTGATAGATTAGGATGGATGGCGGCTTTCCTCTTTTTACTTTGTGCAGCTCTCCGTCTTGCGCGCTTCAACGTCACCACGCCAGATGTTCGTGGTTCGCATTTCATTGGCCTACCCAGTCCAGCCGCTGCCGTTGTGGTTGCTTCTATAGTAATTGGGTTTGAAGATTTGTTTGCATCCCGAATCAATCCATTCGTTATGGTTATGGTCATTTATATTTTGGCTTTTCTCATGGTCAGCAACATCAAGTACCCTGCATTTAAAAAACTGGATTTTAAAAAGCGCGTTGCTTTTTCACGTTTCCTGTTTGTTATCTTATTTATATACGTTCTTGCGACGATCCCAAGAGTGGCCCTGTTTATAATAGCCGTCACCTATACTGTGATTGGGCCAATTGGGTTGTTGATTAAAAGTAAAAAAGAAATTCGCGAAGAAATCTCTACATCCACTCAAGAACAATAAAAAATGTCCTGGTTAGATAAAATCAAAGCCGGTATCGGCAAAAAATTCCCTAAAGATGAAGATCTATGGGTAAATTGTAAAAAATGCAAAAAACAAATCTACATCGCGGAACTGGAAGATAATCTAAAGGTCTGCCCAAAATGCGAATACCATTTCCGCCTCGATGCCCGGCAACGAATCCATTTACTGATCGACCACGAAACATTTATAGAGCAAGATCAAAACCTGACATCGCCCGATCCGCTAAAATTCAAGGATACAAAAAAATATAAAGATCGGATGCGAATAAGCATAAAGAAAAGCTCCACCAACGATGCAATCATTACAGGCTCCGGGGAAATAGACGGCCTTGCAATTGAGATTTCTGTCTTTGACTTCAGCTTTATGGGCGGAAGCATGGGGTCTGTCGTCGGTGAGAAAATAACCCGATCCATAGAACGGGCCATAGATAAAAATATACCAGTGATTATTGTAAGTTGCTCCGGCGGCGCGCGCATGCAGGAGGGTATCTTCTCACTCATGCAAATGGCAAAAACCTCATCGGCTCTGCAAAAACTTAGCGCGAAAAAAATACCATATATTTCTCTTCTAACCGATCCCACTATGGGCGGTGTGTCAGCAAGTTTTTCCATGCTGGGCGATATCATTCTTGCCGAACCGGGAGCTTTGATAGGCTTTGCCGGGCCCCGCGTGATTGAGCAAACCATCAAACAAAAACTACCCGAAGGTTTTCAAAGAGCCGAGTTTCAGTTAGAACATGGACTCATTGATAATGTTGTCCACAGGAAAGAATTGAAAGCGACGCTGGTTCGACTCCTCAATATGCTGCGAAATAACCCGCAGGATGTGGCATCAAAAGAAGAAAAAATCCCAAAACTCACTAATCCTCCAGAAGTACTCGGCGCCTAACCCACCTAGCGGAGGTAATACTTCTCTATTTGAACTCCAGTAATGCAATTAACTCTGAGCGGGTCAAACTTCTTGATCCACCTCCAAAATCGGTCTGCCCTCCTCCCCTCCACGATTTCACTTTTATGTTTTTCATATATAGAATCTTTAGAAAAATTCATAACTTTATCATTCCATCCTTATAATAAAACGTCTTAAAAATTAAATATTCAAGAAAAAGATTAATAAATATTAATTTTTGGTTGGAGTATGAAATACGTTTTATTACAGTATTAATTCCTTCTTTGTCTTATGGTATGTCAAAGGATGAGTAAATAAAGATTAGATAAAGATACTCGTCCCACGAGAGAACTTAACTAAGGTGCGCTTGGAGGGTTAAGTAGAATAAGGATTCAGCAGGGCGCTGAAGAATTGGCTCTTGCTTGATATCCCGATGTTGTATCAGGCGAGAGCTCGCTTAATATGCTATTTGAAATTGCCTATTGTTAAAAATCGACCTGAAAGCGGATAACATTAGAGTTCAAGATGCCGTTATCTGTCCCGAATCCACTAGTAAAATCTGCATGAACATAGTTGTACATGACTCGTGAAACAGGGTTTAACTCCCAATTGAGTCCCAACGTCAAGCTTTTTTGTTCGCCACCAGTAATACCTACACTTTGACCATTCAAGTCCAACTCGGCATACCTTAAGGCCAACTGCAAGGCCCCGGTACCAAGCCCTTCCGACCATTTTTTGTTCCAGCTAAAGTTCTGGTTCGGTTTGAACCTGGCAACAACACCTTTTCTTTTAGAGTAACGACGATTTTCCCCTGTCAGATACCAGGTTCCCTGAACATAAAAGGCATTCAACTGCCCATTGGTGTTTTCATCCCTTTTAACATCAGTCATCACATACTCACCTTGCAAACCAAACTGATCCCAATTCACAGCACCTTCCAGACCAATAATGTTGAATTTGCGGGCAGCGATAACCCCCGTGGTTAAAAAGCTACTTGTAATTTCACTATCGCGCGCTCCGTTGAATGTCACCTGATTATCGGTCGCTTTTTCATAGCTCCAACTTACTCCCAAATGAGCCCAGCGCTTTCCATCTTCGCTGATATAAGGCAACCCCGTGACTCTGCTGGTTACATTCCAGTCGCCATCAATTCTAAAGTCTGGCGGCCTTTCACTGGTTTCTTTATTAACGAAGATCGACCAAGTGAGCTTCTTGTCCAAAGCATGATTAAAAAAAGCGAAGCCTGTATTTCGAGTTTTGAAAAAGGTATTTGTTAAAGATCTTTCTATAAATGTCAGATACTTGGAACTGGTGAGCGAATCTAAAGATGCCGGTCGCTTAAAGTGGCCTACCTGAAAATTTCCTAGAATGGGGATATGCGCTATTCCAATATACATATCTTTGAACGTGACACCGTTAGCCCCTCCGTCCACATCGATATCCCATTTAAACTTGACCATGTTATAGAGAATACCTGCCATGAAAAGGCGGACGCGACGAAAACGAGCCCCATTCTCCTGCTGGCCAAAAGTAGATTTGAATGTATTCGATTCATTAAAGAAACCCCAGTCATACATAATCCGCCCACCTACCTGAAACTTAAACTGATTATCGCGGGTCCGCATTTTGAATCCGTTTTTGTAATACGTAAGTATTTCCTTTTCCCCTTTTCTGTATCTTGAGTTCTCCCTTTTCTCTAGGGTTTCGAGTCTTTTTTCCAATCTTTCAATTCTTTTTGATTCCGTGGCTTCTGCTTTTGAATTGCTCCACCACCCCATCAATGAAACCAGAAGTCCCAGCAAAAATACCCTCTTAATCACTTTGCTCTCCATTCCAAAATTACAGATAAAATTTTTCTTTAGCATTCTAACTTCTTGAGTTTTGATCCTCAAGATAAGTATTAATTAAAAAAATAAGGTGTTTAATTACTATGATTTTATAAGTGGGATAGAAATTTGAAATGTGCTTCCAGTTCCTGAAATGCTCTCAACGGATAGCTGGCCCCCGTGTGCCAAGGCCGTATGTTTGACAATGGATAATCCCAAACCAGTACCGCCGAGCTGCCTTGATCTTGCTTTATCAACTCGGTAAAAACGCTCGAAAATACGGTGCTGCTCCAGTGGTTCAATTCCAATACCTGTATCCCGGACATTGATCACAGCATTCTCTCCGTCTATATTGAGATGGAACGTTACAGTCCCTTTTTCTGAATTATATTTAATGGCGTTATCAAGTAGATTATTGACCGATTGAAAAAGCGCTTCTCTATCCCCTTGAACTTCGACCGGTTCATCTGGAATCTGGCTTTCAATAAGTATGTTTTTTTCTCACTGATCGGAAGAAGCACTTGTATTGAAGCAGTGACAACATCACGCAAATCAAGAGGCGTTCTTATCAAATCGAGTCCCTCTGACTTAAGGCGGAAAAAGCTAGAAGGTCGCTTACGATAGCAGAAAGGCGAAGGGTTTGGTTCATCGTTTTGGTTAGAAATAAATGGTGATTCTCTGGAGACATTTCTTCATCATCAATCAATGTTTCTACCAAGCCATGAATCGCCGTAATAGGAGTTTTGAGTTCATGAGAAACATTCGCCACAAAATCTCGGCGGATAGTTTCTAACCGCTCTAATTCTGAAACATCATGTAAAATTGCCACAGCCCCTACCAGTTCGCCTCCCGCATCACGAAATGGAGAAGCATGGATCTCTACAATTTGATCTGTTGAGCTTGTAACAATTTTTAACTTCCTTCTAATTTCTGTTTTTTCATTTAATGCCACAGAAAATACCTGGCATAATTCTTGGGAATAGGTTACCTCCCAAATTCGACGATGAATATTTTCCTTGGATGAAATACCAAGGATCCTTGCCGCAGCTTCATTTAAGTGAATGATAGTCTCGCTTTTATCTACTGCTATCACTCCTTCCACCATCCCCGAAAGAATTGCCAACAATTTATTATTGTCTAGAGCAATGATTTCCAAGCGTTCGTGTGAACTCCATGCCATTTTATTGAGCGCCTTGCCGAGTGAGCCAATTTCATCTTTTCTCTCAATAGAAACGCGTTGATTATAGTTCCCGCCAGACATGTACTCTGCAATTGCGGTCATCGCCGTTAGGGGTTTGGCAAAACCTCTGGCAACAATGAATCCTAAAACCAAGGCTACCAAAATGGATATCGCCATACTAAAAAGAACTGTAGTATGAACATGAGAAAGCCTATCATCTATTACTGAGAGAGGAAGAGATGCTCTTACATATCCCAGAAAAAGACTCTCTCTTTACCGGGAGGGCATAGTACATCATTTTCTTATCAACCGTGTCGCTAAAGCGAGTGGTTATGCCATGACCGTGAGAACGCGCAGCTAGAATTTCAGCACGATTGGCATGGTTATCCATCGTCGCCAGGTTTTCTTCCGAATCGGCAAACACAGTTCCATCAGGTTTGATAATGGTGAACCGGGTATTTGTATTTAGTCCTAAAGTCTGAATACGCTTCTGAGCTTTTGTGTTAGAAGAAAAGGATTCAAGGGCCACAGCACGTAGAAGAGTCGCACGCACATCGAGAGACTGTTCAATCTCTACCAGCGTTTCCTCTTCTACCTGTCTGGATACAAGAACTCCCACAAGGATTGTGGAGAGTAAAATTAGAACCACATATCCGGAAAATAGTTTCCATAAGATTCTAGAACGAAGCATCCTCTAGCATTCCTCATCTTTGAATCGATAACCAACCCGATAGATTGTTTCAATCAAATCGCGATGTTTGTCTAGTTTTTTTCGAATGGCTCGAATATGAACATCTATATTTCGGTCGATGATAAATGCATCATCAAAAGACACATGGTTCAACAAATCTTCTCGCGTAAATACACGACCTGGATGAGAAGCAAAAAAGCGTAAGAGTCGAAACTCCATGGCTGTGAAGGCAACCTTCTCCCCTTCCAAACCTACTACGTGGCGATTTACATCTATAACCAGTCCATCTCGTGATATTTGATTCGACGCGTCATCCTCTTGCAACGCGCCGCGACGTAAAACCGACTTGATCCGAGCCATGAGTTCCCGAGTACTGAACGGTTTGGTCACATAATCGTCTGCACCCATTCCGAGACCCAGCACAATATCGCTTTCCTCACCTTTTGCTGTCACCATGATGATGAAAATAGATTGCGTAACAGAGTCGGCTTAAAATTTTCGACAAACTTCAATGCCATCCAAGCCTGGTAGCACCAAGTCTAGAAGTACGAGGTCAGGGACTTCTTTTTTACCAGGTGCTGTCCTTCTTCGCCGTCCAAAGCAGAACAAACCTCAAAACCCTCTTTAGACAGGTTGTATTCGATAACTTTAAGGATATCGGGTTCGTCTTCAATAACTACTATTTTTGTTTTCTTCATCATCCATAATTCCAGAATATTTAAGGAATATTCTACGATTTTATTATAAAGATAATATAAAGAATCAACTAGCGTGGGGGAAAAGAGGTCAGAATTTTAGGAGACAACTATCCAACTTCTGGAAATGGGATTCTAATTTGGATTAATACAGGGCGAGGCCTCTAACGAGACAGAAAATGTACTCATAGAATCCCACGGCACCGCAGTAATAGGAATCAACCTATCACTAGCGGCGGTTTGCCACTAGCAGCCTAGGCTTTTGACAGTGTCTTCGATCGACATGGCAACACAACTGAAGATAGGAGTATCTTCTTTGACATATCGACTGCCTTCTGTTTCGCGCAATTCCTGCACAAGATCGAGAAAGTCATCTGGCGAATCTGTTTCGAAAGCAACCACAAACTCGTAATCATCGATACCGAAGCAATAAGTCGTGTTCAATTTAACTGAAGGATATTTGTTGCCAATATAAATATGCTCATCCATGATTCCCTGGCGGGTGAACTGCGTCAGCAAATACCATTCGCGTGTTTTGACGAAAGGGTAGATGAAAAGATATTTGGCCTTTCCCGGGATGATGTGGGTGCGATCTTCTTCATGTTCCGGGTTGATAAAATCCATATACATGGATCGTTTCGTCATAGAAAGAAAGGAATGTGATGAATCCAGATACTTGCCAAGTCCGGTTTGCAACAACCGCGTAGTCATGGCCTGAAATTCTTCCATGCTGTAGCAGATTCTCCAGGTCATGATATCCGTATCACCGCGCAGACCCACCATGGAGTAACAGAGAAGAATCATATCGGAGGAATTGTCATACTCTTCCAGAATATCAATAAACTCTTTCGTCCCCTTATCTCGCTCATCTTTTGGAAGGCGACGGAACGCCGGATCGAGTTTATAAAACGTAAAGCTAACATATTGACGACGTTGAGGGGCTTCACCATTATTTGCTGCCTGCTCTGCTGCTTTTCTCTTTTTCACAACCTCCATAGCCTCGCCTTCTCGTTCCTGACGTGCGCGGGAAACAACATTATCATCGACCACTTCTATGCTCTTATCTTTGGCATATTGTTCGATTCCGCGGACAACACTTTTTCGGACGAAAAATGGTACATTCTTCATACGGGTTTGGGCCTCTTCGGTCCATTCCAATTGAAGCTCAGGCATAAAATCTTCCAACTCTTTGCTGTCAATACTCATAATAAAATCTCAAATAGAAAGGTTTTTGGAAAACACTATTATAAACAAATCCATTTAAAAATCAAAGTGTTTGCTGTTAATATATATCCAGTATATACCAAAACTTTATGAAGCTCTGGCTGGCTTGGACCTAAAACCATTGACTCAATCTCAACCCGCCCTACATACAATAAAATTAAAATAAATCTTTTATATTCAACTACTTAAATAAAAACCTCTCATAATATAGGCTGCCTCGCTATAAGTAGATTATCAGAATTCAACTCGGACTATACCTATGAACCCTACAAATCAAAATAATATGATTAAAATATTGAGCGTCTTTTTTTTTCTATTGTTTCTCCCAACGTCTTTACTCTCAGAAGGAATTACCCAAGAGCAAGGGCATGGACATTCTTGAAGAATTGAAGGCCATAAAAAAAGCTTCGCGAAATAAAGCAAAACGGTATTGTCACAAAACCCAAGCCTAAAGGAAGACCCGCAATAGCTCAAAACGTGGCAACCCTGGGCAATCCGATTCTGGGTGACTTGAAATCTCCGGTCACCTTAATCAAGTTCACCGACTATGAATGCCCACTCAGCAAAAAGTTCTACAAAAACGCCATGCAAAAACTGAAAAAAGAATATATCGATACGGGTAAACTACGGCTCGTCGTTCGCGATTTCCCCCTGCCCTTTCATAAAAATGCGCGACCCGCCGCCAACGCCGCCCATTGTGCAGGAGAACAAAATAAGTTTTGGCCTATGCAAGATGCCCTTTATTAAGGCAATAAAATGAATACCAAAGATATTAAAAGTCACGCCACTAAAATCGGACTGAAGTTAGCCCCCTTCCAATCCTGCCTCGATTCCAAACGCTACAAAAAACATATCGATAATGATATGAAAGAAGTTCAAATTGCTGGCAAACCCGGCACCCTTGCCTTTATTCTCGGCAAGACGACCGATAACATAGTCAGTGGTGAGTTCATCAGCGGCACTCGTGACTTCAGTTTCTATAATACCCGCATTGATAAATTATCAAAGTAACCTCTAGCGACGAAGCAACTTAGGTAAGCCAGCGCGCCTTTTGTGACAATTGTTTCTTTACTCCTTACCCTAAAACGGGTAGCAAAATTGGAGTTGAGGAACTACATTTTTATTGAGGGCGTTAGCAGTGCAAACCCGCTCAGATATCTTGGGTACATTGCCGGTAGAGCATCTCAGGTAGGAATCGGTAAAGGGTTTGCCTTTGCTTCCCTCAGCAAAATAAGGCCTGGGGGCCAAGGGATCTGAGTCTCCCTGGGTGTGAGGCAGGCTAAAAACAAACTAGACAGACCATCTCCCATAAGGGTGAACCGCCCTGCCCGCAACACAAAACTCAGATCGAATATGCCCCATAGCTGGACATACCTTGGTTTCCCCGGGCTTATTTTTTTCATCAACACAATGGGAATACGTTTTATTAGAAGATGAATCTAAGGAGGGAGCTACAAAATTACCTTACAAAACTTTCCAAGAAAATAACCTCTTAGGTTCCTGCACTAGCTTGGTTTTTCTTGATCACTTCACTGCTACCCTTCTTAACTGGCCTGAAAACGGGCTCTCCTTTAAGAAGATTGAAAGTTTCCATTTTTTTAATAAATACTGATTCTGTTCTTCCAAAGCAATGGCAATTCTAAGAAGTAACTCACGCTCCCTTATAAGGGAAGCCGCTTCTGGCGGTTTTATTTCTTAGGGCAATCCAACCGGCCTTGCCTGAATTTACTCCAGCCTGGCTTTAATATTTATTGAGTTATCCATTGCCCAATATTTTAATAAAAAAATTTTTGCCTGTCTATTTAGTCGTCCCTGAAAAACCCTATTTCCAGAGAAAAATGGTAAAGAAGGTCCGTGTTTTTATTCAGCAATCGGTCGAAAATGGTTTTTGAACAACCACGAAAAAAGAAATAATAAGAAA
>DUZG01000048.1 GCA_013349585.1 Nitrospinota bacterium
GCGCAAAAATTACAACGGCGCGGGCAGCCTCTTGATCCGTACATTTGAATTTGTTTATATCGGCAGTTCGGCTCATGATAATCGATGCGGCTGACATCATCATCTTCCGGGAAAGGCAATCGGTTTATGTCTATCAGTTCGCCTCGGTTATTAGGATGGATACCGGCAATTTGTTGTGGGTTCTTTCCTTGAACTAAATCGAGAACGGCAAATTCATATTCCCCAATACATACATGGTCGGCAATTTTCAAAACTTCTTCAGGGTGTGCCATGGGGTGTTGACCGGTAAAAACAAGCCGGGTTCCAAAATTTTCCTTAAGTGCTTTGGCAAAGCGCAAGTCCTCGCGAATCGTTCGCGTCGAGCTTTCCATGATCAGCCAGTCCGGCTTCCCTGCATGTTTCAGGTACGTTTCAACATCCCATCCACGCAATACGCCATCGAGAAATTTTATATTATGAGAGGTATCTCTTTTTAAAAGGGAAGAAGTATAAGCCAACTGCCAGGGGTAATAACCGCAATTGGTGAAGTTTTTTACGCCCAAAGACCAGCGCGATGGAACATGCACCATATGGTATCCATCGCGATCCACCCCTACCGAATTGGCGACAAGGATATCCATATAATTAAACCCGAACCTTTACTGGCTTACGGACAGAGGGCGATGGTGCAAAGACAGTTTTCGCAGAAGCGTGTTTTTTTCTAAATGGCAGACGAAATAACCATTCACCTATCAACGCCAGAGTGATGATGATAAATAGAATAGAAGTTGCAACATAGTTGATGCCTAGCCAGAAAAAGGATGTTTTTTCCATGAAGGCTTTTTTCGTAGCTGTGGAACGAGTAACTTCAACAAAAGTCCCTCGGGAATTATAACCACGCACGCTTTTTGCTTTAGCCGCTAAAGCGAAAAGATCAATATTGGAATAACCCAATCCGTGATCGATGTTGTAGAGAGAAATAGCAAGATCGAAATTCATTTCCTGCAATCTACGAATGTTTTTTTTTCCGTAACTAGAGACGTCCATCCGGCGCTGGTTGGGAATAGTCAATACCTCATTAACTTTTTGGTCTTGCTCCATAGATTCTTTGACTGATTGAGGTAGAAGGACCGTTATATGACATCCGGGAAACTCTTCTTGCAATGAAACAAGGGTCTTATCGAGTATACGGGTGGCTGATCTAATAACTAGAATTTTTTTGGATTGTTTTTCCATTATTCAGCCGGGAATATGGGCGCGTCCGAAATCGCCAGGGTTTTCTAGATCAAAAACTTTCCCTTCGATATTAACGGCGACCAGTTTTTCTATCCCTGATTGTTTGGCAATGGCTTTAATTTCTGAGTACCCATTGCCGGAAATATTATTGAAAGGAATTACGCCTAATGAATAAGATTTCTTCCGCAATTTCCCCACCATGCTATCCGGGAATGTTTTTTGATTGAAATGAGTGTCGCCGTATAGCAAGACTTCGCTAATATTCGGATTTTTCCGCAATTCAGGTTCAACCGCCGGTTGCGCAAGAACCGTTACCGGTTTATTGAACTGTTTGTAAAGCGAATTGACCACATCATGAATCTGTTTCATTCGTGAGCTGCGAAACAAAATAATTTCACCATCATGATTGAGTTCAACAGATTTAAAATTATCCTGCGCCGTCGCTTTATAGCGTTGATTGAAACCAACCTCATAAAGTTTTTCTGCCTCGCGGAAATTGGCCATGATTTTATCGGCAGGGTACTCAGGTCGATTGACCACTACATGGTTGCCGCCATCAAAATGTTTCCAATCTAAATCTTTAAGGTGCCCCTGTTCCTTCATGTGATTGAAAAAAGGAGTTCCTGGTTGTGGTGTGCTTATGGAAAGTTGGAATCGCCATAATAATTCGCGATCCAGCAATTCACGAATCAAGTCGAGAGTTCTCTTGTCGCAGTCGTCGGTCGATCCTTCTCCACCGAAAGTGAATGTTCCGTAGAACTTCAAGCCTATATTCGTTCCGTGCTCCATCAATTGTTTTAATTTCGGGACATTAAATTTTCTTTGCAGTTCCATGCCCTTGGCAGCGTGTTCCCCAGCTGTTTCAATTCCGAGCCGCACCATGTAATAGCCCGCGCCCTTCATGTTGTCGAGCACTTCTTCATCCATCGGCCATTGACCACACATGACATCGTATTTCAAATCATCAAGCCCATTTTCGCGAATAGCTTTGGTCAATTCGAGGATATATTTCTTACTACCGTTATGAACTTCTTCATCAAAGAAAATTCCTTCCAACTGTGGATATTTTTCTCGTAGCGTTTGTAGTTCGTAAATCACATTTTCAGGATTTCTCGGACGCCAGTTGGGGCGTTGATAAGAAATATTTCCACACACGCAAAAGGTGCAAGACAATGGGCATCCGCGTGAAGCGTAAGCCTGAATTTCTAAATATTCGCTAGAAGGCTCCCCTGGCATTCCATAGTCGAGGCGCGACACATCATCGTCCTCGGGCAAAGGCAAGTTGTTAACATCCAGTGGTGGACGAATGTTGGTGTTCGGCCACAAACCCATGATGTCCTGATGATCTTTTCCCTGCAAAATATCGAGAACAACCATTTCGTATTCACGCAAGATCACAAAATCGGCATATTCGCTGACTTCTTCTGGAAACGTTGTCGGATGAGGACCGCAAAATATAAGCTTGGTGCCAAACCGACGTTTAATTTCGATACCAAATCGACTATCTGCATCAATAGTACGTGTGGCACAATCCATAATTAAATAATCAGGAGCAAATTCGGAAACCTTCTCGACAAATGCATCGTGATCTAGTTTATTTAGACAGCCATCAAAAAATTTGACCTCGTGGTCCGTATCCCTTTTTAAGATAGAAGAGCAATAAGCGAGTTGCCATGGATAGTAGGTAAATATGTTAAGGTCTTTGGTACTATTGGTCCAACGGCTTGGCGAATGAATCATGGCATAGCCATCAGCATCGATTCCAACTGAATTACAAACGGCAACTTTCATATATTTCCTCTGCGCCAGCATTACGCTGGACTCATTAGATGGATACAGTAGCTTGAATGCTCTTTTTTCCGGAACCGGAAAGGACGGATTCTCTGTCAAAAAGAGTCTAAAACTCATAACGGTCGAAATCAAATAAAACTTTACCTATAAAGGCTTTTGGGGTGTTATCGGGTTATTTCCCCCACCTTTCTAACATGGAATTTTGTTCAGTAATCCCTTTCCCCGTTTCATCTTGACAAGTTAGGGTCAACTTGAAAAGATACCAACCTCAATTTGACGCGAACAATCAGGGGGAACTATGGAAAAAACGGAGCAACCGGAGGAAGAACCTAAATCCGGATTTTTTGCCCGGCTTAAATCTGGACTGCAGAAAACGCGTTCCAGCCTTGCTGGTGGATTAGAAAATATCATCCAGGGCAAGGCAAAAGTAGGCCCAAAATTGCTGGAAGAACTGGAAGAGACTCTCCTCATCGCCGATGTCGGGATGGAAACCACCGCCTTCATTCTGGAAGATTTGAAAAAAGATGTGGTGCAAAATCGCATCCGCAGCAATGACGAAGTTTTGCAGCAGTTGAAAGGACGAATGATAGAAGTCCTTTCACAGAATATCAATCCGATAACGTTCACAAAAAACAAACCACTGGTTATTCTGATGGTGGGTATCAATGGCTCAGGAAAAACCACGACCATAGGCAAGCTGGCGCAAAGATGGAAGCTAGAAGGTAAAAAAGTTTTGCTGGCCGCAGGAGACACATTTCGCGCCGCCGCCATCGATCAATTACAAGTGTGGGCCGAACGTGCAGACATAAACTGCATCAGCCAGAAAAGCGGTGCCGACCCTTCAGCGGTCGCCTATGATGCTGTTCAGGCCGCCGTAGCACGGGATATGGATGTGGTGCTCATTGACACAGCTGGACGGTTGCAGACCAACCAGAACCTGATGGAAGAACTCAAAAAAATAAAACGAGTTATAGGTAAAGTGTTACCCGGTGCGCCTCATGAAACTTTACTGGTTCTCGATGCGACTATCGGGCAAAACAGTATTTCACAGGCAGAACTTTTTCACGAAGCAGTGGATCTAGATGGATTTGTAATGACGAAGCTGGATGGCACCGCAAAAGGCGGGGTGTTGCTGAATTTATCCGGCGCATTAAAACTGCCGATTCATTTCATTGGCGTGGGGGAAAAGGCTGAAGACCTTCAGGCATTTGACCCTGAAAACTTTGTTGAAGCTTTAATTTTCGGTTGAAAAACCTTCTTCATTCTCTTCGTGCCAGTTCTCGCGGTCTTTATTCTGAATTATCTCAAACTGCTTCTGGACAATATATCGATGAATCAATTCCCGATCATCATCACTCATCTCATCGTAATAGCGGAAACGGAAAAGTCTAGTATTTTCACTGCCTACTATTGACATAAGAAACACTTCTGTGCGGATTATGACAGGCTCGTCTAAGGGTAGAATGAATAATGCTGACATGGGTTCGCCGCACCAGATGGTACCCGACTCGATGAGCCTGCAACTAAACCCACTTGCACTCAGGTCTTCGATTGTAGTGCAAAAAACCTGCTCGTCCTGCATGGTCAGGCAAAGGTCGAGCGGTTGAATTTTATCGTGCGGGAGTCGGTAGAAACCTCTTCTATCAGTGGTTTTATCCGGAGTTGCAGATTTAAATTGAAAAAATTTTTTGATCCATTTTTCAACGGGACCAAAAGCCGACTTTAAAGAGGTTTCCCGATGATGTTCGCTCAGCATGTGTATTTCTTCCTTTCAACTCAACAATATTTCCTGCTTTCAAAGTAAGTTTCGGCAGGAAACGAGAAGACCTTTAGTTTTGATTGTGCGAAAAAAGCGAAAAAGTAATTAAAAGAATTCAATCAGGGTCAGGGAAGTTGCAAGACAGGGGTGTAGGGTTCTTTGTATTCGCGTTGCCACCAGTTGCCCGTTTTTTCTTTGGTTTCTGTATCGGTGAACCAGTAATCGTAGACCACAGCCTGGATGTATTTCGGAGGGTTTTCGGGGAACGGGTTACTTGCTAATAAATCCAGCACGGGTTGGGAGCCTTGTAGGAGACGCGTCATAAACTGGATCAGCCATGGATTCCTTTCATAATTACTGAGTGCAGCGAACCACATCTGCCAGTCCAATCGCGGCTGATGTGGAGCAACAAATGTCGGAGGGTTACTCAACTTTCCCGGTTTCCATTTGAACTCATAAGTTTTCCATTCCTGACCATCGTTACTGCCTTTTATAAAAATTTCTGGACGCGAAGTAGTCATCACCGCGAATAGACCATACCGATTGACGATGTGAAACGGACGAATGGTGTTCACCGTCGAAATAAAAACAGATGGATAACTCACCGGACTGACAAAAAGAGGAATGATATATAAAAGGATGCTTATCACCACCATCCCCTGCCCCATTCCCTCTACGAACCACTTCTTCCATTTGGGTATGCGGCTTCGGATTTCCGTCATTTGCCATTTTTTCGGGATGCATTTTCTGATTTGCGCATCATCGAAAAGTAAAATGCAAAAGGCAATCGTTAGAATATTAAAGAAACAATAGTTTCCTGTTACTAGAATCAGCAACTGAAAAAACATTAAAACAGAAGCTGCCATATAACGGATTCTTCCCGGTCCAAAAACCAAAAACGGCATGCCCAACTGGATTATGAAAACGGCGATGACCGAATACTCCTGAAATCCCTGCGGTAGTTGGTGCACATACCAACCTATCCATGTTGGTAGAGGTTGTGTTTCATAATGATATAAGAGTGCGGAAAGATCTTTCCATGTTGGGTCGCCACTGGCCAGTTTCACCCATCCAGATGTGAACATGACCCGGAAAAGCAGAAACTTGAAAAGCAAAAGCACCCATGGTGATGGTGGTGGCTCACTCGCTAATTTGGGTCGCCATTTTAGAGGTGCCAGGAAAATAGCCAAAAACCCTGTTTCCAATAACAGAGTGTCCCATTGAAACCCGAGAAACTGCTGGCCCACATTAAACAGGGAAAGGTAAAACAGCCATAATATGAAAAGTCCTAGTGCCGGGGCTATGCCTGCCATTACAAGGAGAGATATTGCGGCTCCAGCCAGGCAGATAAATTTTAAAAATCTGTCCCCCGCTTCCAGCCAGAACAGGGTGGGTAGTTTCCAAACCCGTTCTACCCCCATCTGTGACTCCACTTGCTGGAGAAAACTTTGTACTGGAAGAATGCCTTCCTTGCCAATCAGACCCTCAATTTGACTACCTAAAGAGGAGAAAGCGATGAAATAGACCAGTCCCAATATAATGATGAAAAAACGCCTTGCCAGGTGCCAGGTCGGGCGACCCACGGTGGTCCCCCAAACACATCGGGTGAGAAAACTGAAAAACGCTCGATTATTTGCCACCTGACGGTATGTCCATTCCGATATTGGAGCAAATCCCGGTATCTTTTTATAGGCCAATAGCGGCAGTTTGTGCACGGAGGTAGCAAGAGCCTTAAAAACCCCTTTTGCCCCAGAATCGTAGGTGCCATCGGGATATATCAGGTATATCGCTGAATCAAATTTCTCCGGGGCGATCTGAGGATATTGGGAAGCCACTTCCTGAGAGGGCTTGTAGACCACTTGGTCTTCGGTAATGTGCTGCCAGCGGTGAACCCAGAACGTGCAAAACCCGCATGCGCTGTCATAAACCAAAACCGGTCGCTGATCGTTAATACCCAAACTATCCCCCAAAATATTTTCTTTCATTATACCTGCTATTTTACAGTTATTTGGGTTCAAACCCGAGTCTGCTGACCCTCCCTATTTTCCGTCAAAAAAAGATTAATAGTTTCGAGCGGTTCGAGCTTGCGTTCCGGCCCGACCTGATATACTTTCTTTAGTTCTATATTATTATCAGGATCTTGTTTCTCTATACGCGCCTGAGCGTTGACCCAATTTCCCAGGAACGATTAAATGGTAGATTTTACGCGTGAAGAAGTTGAAGCTGCTATAGAAAAATATGCTGCAACCCTCGTTGAGGAAGAAGACGAGTTCATCGATGACGATGAAGAAGCAACAGAAGAGTCTGAAGAAGCAGAAGAAGAGGTAGAAGATGAATCAGAAGAAGTGACAGAAGAAGAATCACCTGAAGCTTCCGAGCCTCCAGAAACTTCTGAACTTTCTGTCCCTGAAGAAGAACTGGAAGAAGTAGACGATCCCAAAGAAATTTTTGAAGGTAAAGATTTATCGGGCCTGGACTTATCTGAAATCAACTTTATGGGTATCAGCTTAAAAAATACCAACCTGAAAACAACTAATTTATCAGATAGCACCCTGTCGAACTCGAACATGGATCAAGTTAATCTGAGCGAAGCGAATTTAAGCAATGCTGAAATGGAGAATGTAAGCTGTCTGGAAACAACGGCTACAAATGCTAATTTCACCTTAGCCAATATGCAAGGGGCAAAGTTTCTTGGTAGCAATCTTTCCGGCTCAAACCTCGACAGTGCCAACTTAAGAAAATCTATATTTCTCGAAGCCAATCTCTCAAAATGCAACTTGAACGAGGCCGATCTCAGCAATTCAGATTTCTCTCGTGCTGACATGAACCACGCCACCATCGTCGAGTCCAATCTAAGTCGTGGCCGTTTCAATGGAGCCAACCTGGAGTCAGTAGATTTTACCGATTCCCGCCTGAGTATGGCCGTATTTTTTGAAGCCAATTTTAAAAATGCGAATCTGAACCGGGCTCAAATCAAGGGTGCCAAACTTGCTGGTGGCACCTTCGAAAATACTCGCTTACCTCGCGCAGACATTACGGGAGCTGACCTTACCGATGCAAAATTTCTGAACTCCAATTTATGTCGCGCCAAATTAAATGGAGCTATTCTACGCAGAACCAATTTAAAGGGATCCGACCTGTCTGAAGCCGATTTGAGTATCGCCGATTTAACTGGTGCCATCCTGACAGAAGTAAAATTGATCGGTGCCAACATGGAAAGAATCAAACTCAATCAAGCAAAATTACCAGGCGCGAAGCTATGTGGTGCAAAAATGAACAAAGCAAAGTTAGCCCAAGTCGATCTGTCAAAAGCCGACCTGAGCGGTGCCAACCTAACAGGAGCCGATCTCACAGAATCTAATTTGCAAGGCTGTGACCTGAGCCGCGCAAACCTCACTGAGGCGATTTTGCAAAAAGCCAACTTGAAGTCCACTTTCCTAATAGGTGCAAATTTACAAAAAACAGACCTGACGGAAGTGAACCTGGAAGGGGCTAATATCTCGGGAGGAAAATTAGGCAAGGCAAACTGCCAAAAAGCCAATATGAAAAATGTCAACCTTCAGCGCTCTGATCTCGAACATGCAGACTTTACCCAGGCAGATCTAACAGGATCAAACCTTACCGGTTCCAAGCTCGGAGATGCTCACTTTAAAAATTCAAATTTGACAGGGGCTGACCTTAGCCTTACAGATACCACCGATACCGATTTTTCAGATGCGAAAGGTTACAATTCCTGAGATACTGCAATGCATAAGGAAGCATTTACAAATTAAAATTCAATAATTTTATATTCCTGTTATTAATAAAATAATTTTCTCATTGCTTGCTCTTATTATGGCGCTCAATTTTACGAGTCTCGCCCAATCTTCTTCTTTCAAAAATAACATAATTAAGGGAGTCAAATTCCTTGATGATATTGAAGAGGTCGAATGGTACAGGGTCGAGGGGAAAAGCCTGATCATCGGTTGAAAGGGGTTCCGAAGTATATCCAACATACCTCGTAAAGCCGCTATACGCGAAAATTTAGCAACTGGGCGCGAAGTTCACGTTTGGGCCGTAGGCCATACGCAGAAAAAATGGCGGGTGGGAAGCGGAAAACCCTATATTTGCTTTGTCTCAGCCATTAACGACAGGGTAAAAAATGGAAATTGTAAACGTTAATTATTTAATCCCTTAAATGATTTTTTGCATCTAAATAGCATGTAACCTTCATTTTCAAAATATGAGAAATTCACCTAAATTAATAAATTCATTTTCTTACAGCGTCCCCAAAGCGCAACCATTGTCTCTTAAAGAAGTTCTTCAGTTAAGAGATGGCATGGAAATCGCCAGAAAGCCGAAAGCCGCGTTTCCCCAGACAATTGCCTTACTACCTATTTCACTAAATATCAAACACCTTAACTCTTTAAATTAATTCTACTCCAATTAATAAAATGGAAAAACTAGAAGCCGTTCAAAAAGTTTTAAAATTCAGCACCCCCATTCGTGAATGGTGCATTAATGAATTCTCCGTTCATTTTGATGATTTCGACGAACAAAATGTGGATGATTATGAATCAGGAGGTTTCGGGGATATCGCCGATGAAATTCTCGAACGCGGGTTGGACGAACAGATTATTGAAGAAAGTGATTTGAATTAAGCCTCAAACATTCCCAATACAACTGATTTAAAAGGTGCAAAAATATTAAAAAAGGCATATTTTAATTAGAAGTTTCACCCTCCGCCTCTAGAAAAAATAAAACCCACATGGCTCTTGACCTAATGAGAAAAAGCACTTAAATTAGAATTTTAATAACACTTTCAGTTATAATAAGCCCTTTAACACAGACTGATCAATAAAAAAATTCTGGTTGTCATCACTACAAGGTCATTACCAAAATCATCCAAAACTTCCTTTCAAAATCCGGGTTTGAAAAAGGGAATATTTATTGCACCGAAACAAAAAATCAAGCCCATTTCATAGACAAGAATATCCGCAACATCAACTATGGAAACAAACTTAGGAAACTTGGGAGCCTCAAAAGGATTATGATGGTAGTTTACGCCTTCTACCACAGGCTCAGAAAGTCTCCACCTTTTTTTAATAGCTCTCCACCTACCTGGGCATGACTAAACCCCAGTTCCTCCTGTTCTATCTGATAAAGGTGTCTGCCTTCGTAATCGGCTCGGTTCAAACAAGTCCTTGATATTGCCGAAGCCTCCTTATACATGACCAAACTACCAATATCATGAAGTAACCCCATCAAATAAATCAGCAATCTCTTTGACCATCAAACCACAGGCAATATTGAGCTTCCAGAACATATCAAGATTGATCAAGTCTCAGAGAACCTTCTTAAACTTGCTCATAACAACCGTAGCAGGAGCAAGGTCTCCCAATTGGTCAACACCAAAAATATTGAGCACATGGGTGACAGAATCAACAGACGTGGATAATCCGTAAAAAGAACTACTTACTATCCTCAAAATCCTGCTGGCCAAGCCAGAATCTGTCCGAATAACATCTGCAAAGTTCTGAAATGTGCTTTCAGGGTCTCGAATGGCATCCTTAAGCTTATGATATACAACAGGTGGAGATGCCACCTCATTTATTAAAATATCCTGAATTCCCATCAGCCCTCCATATCGGAATACAAATATTTTCTTTACAGTGTCTTACTTTATGCGGGCCCTGGAAACAACTCTGAGGTTCGCCCTAACAACCTATAATAAGTGAGCCCTATCCATTCATAGAGCACATTTGAAACCGCAGAGGTTGAAGAAAGCTTCGGGGGAATCCGCAAGGTCAGTTCCAACTTTCCAGTTGTTTTAAAATCAACTGGATAAGGGATTACCTCCCATCCCAATTTTCTAAATATACCCACTGATCTGGGCATATGCCAGGCTGAAGTAATCAGCACCCATTTTTCTCCTTTTTGAGGATTCACAAGTTTAAAGGTATTTTCTGCATTCTCCAATGTGTTTCTGGATTGAGAATCAAACATGACCCTATCCGGATCAAGGCCCATCTGTTCAAAGAATAGCCTGGCTGTAAAAGCCGCTTTATACTCCTGCGCACCTATAGCGCCTTGCCCACCTGCATAAACAAATTTTGCATCAGAAAACCTACGGGCAAGACTCACAAAAGTTGTCAAGCGTTCTGCAGAATCTCCAAGACTAGCTTGTCCTCTCACTTGAGTGAGTTTAGGGCTTTCCGCTCCTCCCAAAACAATCACTCCGTTTATATCTTCGGGAAGAGGTTCAGGAATAGGAAACCTATTCTCAAGGGGAATCAACAACATACTGGAAATCGGAAACAAGGAAAAAAGTATAATTATGGTAGTTGCAACTGCAACCAGTCTTCTTCCAAGCTTTTCCCGACCAAAATATAACAAACAAACTCCCACCGATAGAACCAACAACAAACTAATATCTGGTGAAGCCAGCCGCCAAAAAATTTTAGAGGTCATCCAGAGCACAGTATCCACTTCAACACCTAAAAATTAGAAAATAAAAATCAGTTCAAGCTAGCAAACAAAATCTTATAACTCAATTTTTTAATAGCCTGTCCTTAATCATTAAGCCGATGTTAATGCTTTCCGAAATACTGTAAGGAAATACTCAGGATCTCGACAAAATATAATATATTTATATATAAAATACTTTATATAGAATAATATGTTGAAAGTTGATGTAGGAAACCGGCTCGACTTATAAGGAGTGGAGGGGGGAACATTTCGCCACTTTTTTCAACGCTCAGGAGATTTAATGTGAAGACCAGCACCGAAATTCGTGAAGACGTTCAAGAATACTACGGTAAAATTCTTAAAACTAAAAACGACCTACAAACCAGTGCCTGTTGTTCCGCAGACTCAATGCCCGCATACCTCAGGCCCTATTTAAAAAATATACATGAGGAAGTACAATCCCGTTTCTACGGATGTGCTTCTACGTTCCCGCCCGCACTTTACGGAAAAACCGTGGTAGATCTGGGTTGTGGGTCAGGACGTGATTGCTATCTTCTCGCGCAAGTGGTTGGTCCAGATGGATTGGTCATCGGCATAGATATGACAGACGAACAACTGGCGATAGCAAGAAAACATGTTGCTTATCACACTAGCAAATTCAACTTAGAGAAACCTAATGTGGATTTTCGTAAAGGTTGGATTGAAGATCTCGCTACTGCCAACCTTGAAGATAACTCTGTTGATGTTATCATCTCCAACTGCGTTGTGAATCTTTCGCCTGATAAGGAAAGTGTTTTCCGAGAAATTTTCAGAGTACTAAAACCCGGCGGAGAGCTTTATCTATCTGATGTCTTCACTGGTCGGCGCGTTCCAAAATCACTCACCACAGACCCAATTTTACTGGGGGAATGTCTTGGAGGTGCCCTGTATATAGAAGACTTTCGACGCATGCTTGCTAAAGTCGGTTGTTTCGATTACCGAGCCGTCTCGAAAACACCCATCACCTTAAATAATGAAGATATCCAACGAAAAGCAGGTATGATTGATTTCTATTCCATGACCGTGCGAACATTCAAATCCGACTTTGAAGATATCTGTGAAAATTTTGGTCATGTCGCTTACTACAATGGTACGATTTCCGAATTCCCTCATGGATTCACTCTTGACGACCATCATTATTTTCAGACCGGCATTCCTGTTCCTGTATGTGGAAACACCTACAAAATGCTTAGTGAATCTCGATTCGGTAACCACTTCAAAATCACAGGGGACTTCACAACTCATTACGGTCCATTTGATTGTAGTGTTGCACCGGCGCAAGAAGGTATTCCCGCTAACGGAGCTTGCTGTTAGCTGTTTTTAACAAGACCCTTCTGTTCGAGAGATAGCCAAGTTTTTTACTCGAACAGATAGATTCGGTATTATTTTTTCAAAAGTTGTAGGGGAGCGAACAAGCGACTCAACAAATCAAAACCCTAAAAAAAGAATGGCTAGTAGACATCTAGATATTGCCTGCGGAAAATGCGGCACATTTATTGTGCGCTATCGAAAGGAAGGGTCTGGCCAACTGATTCGACTCTATCTGGACAAGGTACTACAACCGAAATCTTTGGCAGTTCTTAAATCAAGCGGCAGAAAATCGTGTCTTCCTGTATTAGCTTGTCCAGAATGCGACCTTCATGTAGGGTATCCTATGGTACATGAAGGAAACCGACTTGCCTACCGTATGATTAAAGGTTCCTATAAAAAACCTTGTGGCTAAACCTTAACTTCTCACCTAGAAAAAAGTCAGGCATCCAGAGTTAGGTCACCTTTTGGCACTGCTATGCAAGCCAGACATGACCCTGCTTCGGGGAGGGATCCCGGTTCTGCCAAATAAA
>DUZG01000049.1 GCA_013349585.1 Nitrospinota bacterium
AGTATCGAGAAAACCCTGTTTTAATAAAAACTTATACGATTTCCCCCTGTCTGATTATCCGTAATTTTTGTCTCATTTTAGGTTGACAATTTGTCGCGATATGATAGGATTGTGTTATAAAGTGTCTCAAAATGTAACTTTATGTCACATTCTATCAAACATGCAGGCAGTGCTAATGAGTAGTTTTTTAGGTACCTACAACATCAGTTTAGACGACAAGGGCCGATTTAATGTTCCCGCTAAATTCCGTGGAACATTAGAACAGTCTGGCCCCCAACTGGTGGTGTGTGCCATGGAGCCCTTTCTAGTTGTTTTCCCCCATAAAGAATGGGCGGAAAATGAAGATAAGTTAAGTAGCTTAAATGCTTTTGACAAAGAAGATCGTACACGGCTGCGAGAATTTTATTCACGCGCCACGGAATGTGAAATGAAGTCCGGAAAAATCCTATTGCCTCTTCACTTGAGAGACATTGCCGGGCTCACCAAGGATGCCGTGCTTGTGGGAATGTCTAAGACTTTTGAAATCTGGTCTCCCGAAAGATGGAACAAGCAGGGAGGCGAGTGAAGAAACAAGACTCCTGGCAAGATTTTTTCAACATTCAATAATCATCTGATCGTCTCGAGCTAATCATGCCAACGTACCACGAATCGATAATGAAAAATGAAGTACTTCATTATCTAAATATTCACATGGAGGGTGTAATCGTGGATGGCACATTAGGGGATGGAGGGCATACTGAATTCATCCTCAAAAACACAGGGCCAAAAACTAGAGTGCTCGGCATCGACCGTGACCTGTCTGCCATTGAGAGAGCTCGGGAAAGGCTTCAGCCGTTCCGGGACAGGGTAATATTTGCCCACGGCCCACTGGAAAACCTGCGAGACCTTGCAGAGCAATCCGCCGTCACCAAAATTACTGGCCTGCTACTCGACTTTGGCGTTTCGTCCCCCCAATTAGACACGCCTGAGCGTGGATTCAGTATTCGACATGATGGTCCACTCGACATGAGAATGGACAGCTCGCAAACGACCACAGCAGCAAATCTTCTTGAGAAGCTAAAGGATGTGGAGTTGGTATCCATTATAAAAAATTTTGGTGAAGAACGGTTCGCGAAAAGAATCGTCCGTGCTATTCGCAGGGAACAAGCAGAAAGACCTATTGTCACAACCTCTCATTTCGCTGAAATAATTTCGCGAGTGGTTAGATCGCCAAAGCATTCAAGGATTCACCCTGCAACAAAAACTTTCCAGGCATTGCGCATTGCGGTTAACAACGAGCTTGAGCAAATAAAAACAGTTTTAGATGATGCGCTAGGTCTACTAGATTCTTCTGCGCGGATTGTCGCGATCTCATTTCACTCGCTGGAAGATAGGATTGTTAAGACTTTCTTTCGCAGAGAAGAGAAGGGCTGCACCTGTCATCCGAAAACTCCGTATTGCATTTGCGGCAACAAGCAGACTTTGAAAATTTTAACGCGTCGCCCCCTCTGTTCATCTGAGGAAGAAATTGCATTGAACCCTAGGTCGGTCAGCGCAAAGCTGAGAGTTGCGGAAAGGGTCTATGTTTAACGAAGCTCGTCAATTGATTCAAGGCCAATTTCATATTTCACCGAAAGGCTTCCGGATGATTTTTTTGGTCTCGGTATTAATGATGTTAGCTGCATTAGCACTGGTATGGCCGAATGTGAGAAAGGTGAAGCTTTCTTATGACTATCAGGCTCTTGAAATAGAACGTGAAGAGCTTTTAAGCGAAAACCATCTGCTGCGTTTAGAAAAAGAAAGTCTGCAGTCGTTGTATCGCATTCAGGCTCTAGCAAAAGATGCAATCGGAATGGTAGAGCCCCAAAAAGGGCAAGTGGTAACAATTTTTTTAAAATAAAACCATGTCAAAAAACAAAAAACCAGCATCAGATTCTTTTCGAAATATGGTAAAGGTTAGATTGCTTTTCATATCCAGCCTGCTTCTACTTTTCGCGATATCTCTGATAGTCCGGCTCGCTGACCTGCAAATTGTTCAGCATGAGTCCCTTCTGGCAAAATCGGAAAAACAATCACAGGGAACTTTGAAAACTCATTTTGGTCGAGGAACTATTTTTGACCGCAATGGAAATGAGCTTGCCACTAACCTTGAAGTCGAGTCTGTGTTTGTAGTACCTCAAGAGGTGCGAGATAGGAAATATACCTCCAGAGTTCTTGCTTCAGTCTTAAACCGAAACTATGACCGTGTCTATAAGGAAGTATCCTCGAAAAAACAATTTACCTGGATCAAGAGGAAAGTTCCCGCGGATGAAATAATGCATCTTAAAAAATCGACGCTCTCAGGGGTACATTTTCGCTCCGAGCAAAAAAGGTTTTACCCAAAACGCGAACTGGCGGCCAATGTCATCGGTTTTGTGGGTACGGATGATTTAGGCTTGGCTGGCATAGAGCATACTTTTCAGGAAAAGTTGAAAGGGGTGGTCTATTCACAATCCATAGAACAGGATGGGAAGGGTAGAAAAATTCAAGCTCTGAGCAATCTTTCCCGTTCCAGTCTCGGTAATTACGACTTAATGCTTACATTGGACGAAGTGATTCAGTTCACCGCCGAACACCATCTGAAAAAGCAAGTGGACAAATACAAGGCCGACTCAGGAATGGCTGTGGTCATGGACCCTTATTCAGGGGAAATATATGCCATGGCAAACGTTCCGCAATTCAATCCTAATAACTTTAACGCGTTCCCCGAGGAAACATGGAAAAACAACGCCGTTGTAAGTTCATATGAACCGGGTTCCATTTTCAAACCCATCGTTGCCGCCGCAGCTATAGATACGGGAATTGCCCGACCGGACGAGGAATTCTTTTGCGAAAATGGAAGCTTCAAGGTTGGTAAAAACAAAATTGGCGAAGCGGAAAATCATAAGTTCGGTTTCCTCACCATGAAGGAAATCATTGCTAAATCTAGCAACATTGGCGTAATAAAAATTGCTCAAAAGCTCGGCAAAAACTCTTTCTACGAATACATTCAAAAGTTCGGTTTTGGGGAAAAATCGGGCGTGCGGCTTCCCGGTGTGTCTTCCGGTTTATTAAGAAAAAGGGGAGGTTGGACGGATTACTCTTTAGCTTCTATATCTTTTGGGCATGAAATCGCAGTTACTCCTCTGCAAATGGTCGCGGCATTGAGTGCCATAGCCAATGGGGGGACGCTTATGGAGCCACACATAACCAAAGCTCTGATGCGTGATGGAAAAATTGTTAAGCAAATCAAACCAAAAAAAATCCGACGCGTTATATCAAAAAAAACCAGTCAGCAAATGATGGAAATATTAAAATTCGTTGTTAAAAATGGGACAGGGAAAAATGCAGCAGTAGAAGGATTTGATGTGGCGGGTAAAACAGGTACCGCACAAAAATTTATTACGAGAACCCAGTCTTACTCGAAGACAGAGTTCGTTTCTTCGTTTATAGGGTATGCGCCGGCAGATGCTCCGCGTCTGGTAATTCTGGTGATGATTGACAATCCAAAAGGGGTGCATTGGGGCAGTGTTGTGGCGGCACCGGTATTCCGAGAGATTGCAAAAAAATCATTACGTTATTTAAATGTTCCATCAAGCGAGGAACGTGTTTTCATTCTTGACCGCGCCTAATGAAACAGACTGCATCAACAAAATGGTTTTTATTTTCAGAAAGCGATTTTTCTATAGAAAAAAATATGTCCAAAAAAAATATTAAAAATTTGATCGCGGGAATCGAAATAACGGAATCTCTGGGAAACCGAGACCTTGCAATCGAAAACATCGCTTTCGACTCCAGAAAAGTGCGACAAGATGGACTTTTCATTGCTACTCCTGGTGAAAGCCATGATGGCGGAGCGTTTATTAAAGAAGCTTTGGATAAAGGCGCGATTGCTATCATCACTGAAACCTCTCTCGAATCTCTGTCTTTGCTCCACATCGACAACGAAAATATCACCGTTTTATCTGTTGCTGATTCCAGGAAGTCTTTGGCGGTAGTCAGTGCAAACTTTTATGAGAATCCTTCCACGCATTTGAACCTGACAGGCATAACCGGCACTAATGGAAAAACAACGCTGACTTATATTTTGGAGGCTCTGGCTAAGGCTGATGGTAGAGATGCGGGAGTTATAGGAACCATCGATTGTCGTTTCGGAAAAACAAAAATTCCGTCGGCTATGACTACGCCTGAATCCCTCGACCTCAATTTAAATCTCAGGCAAATGGTGGATGCGGGAGTCACAGATTGTTTTCTAGAGGTCTCTTCTCATGCTCTCTCGCAAAAGCGTGTTTGCGATATGAATTTTGATGTTGGGATTTTCACAAACTTGAGCCGAGATCATCTCGATTTTCATAGCAACATGGAAGAATACAAAAGCGCAAAGGCTGAATTGTTCAGGGGAAATAAAGTCAAAACGCCTATCCTAAATATCGATGACACTGCTGGAAAAGAATTCGCTGCAGAGCTAAAAGGAAATGTTGTCTCAACTGGAATAAAAAATTCTGCAGATTATTCGGCGGAAAACATTTCCCTAACAGCCGTCGGAAGTCGATTCACTTTGAAAACGCCCAACGGATCTA
Organism: Nitrospinota bacterium; assembly: GCA_013349585.1. GTDB lineage: Bacteria > Nitrospinota > Nitrospinia > Nitrospinales > VA-1 > UBA8687. Next base: position 4,578 of record DUZG01000049.1, read on the forward strand.
CCAAAATTCGAACAAACCTTCTCGGTGAACATAATATTTACAATCTTCTCTCGGCTTCGGCTTACGCATTGATTCAGGGTATGTCGCTGGACATGATTCAAAGCACCTTCCGAAACATTCCATCCATCCCAGGAAGATTCGAGTCAATAAGGAAGGGGCAGAATTTTTCTGTGGTGGTTGATTACGCTCATACAGAGGATGCGCTTTCCAAGGCGATCACTACAGCTAAAGCTTTTACCAAGGGAAAGGTGATTGTTGTTTTTGGGTGTGGTGGGGATCGGGATAAGGGAAAAAGAGAGGGTATGGGCCGAGTGGCAATAGAAAAAGCCGATTTCTCTGTCATCACTTCTGACAACCCGCGCACGGAAGATCCTGAAAAAATTGTTTCCGACATACTGAAAGGAATTCCTGCTTCGGCCTCACATACAGCGATCATAAATCGACAAGAAGCAATTGAGCATGCAATCAGCCGGGCAGAAAAAAACGATCTCGTTTTAATTGCGGGAAAAGGCCATGAGGACTACCAGATTTTAGGTACGCAAAAAAAACATTTTGATGATCGAGAAGTTGCTAGAGATTTTTTGGAGAAACAAACTCATTGATAACGGGCAAAGCGGAAGACTGTTTGAGCATAGTAGGCGGAAAGCTATTGCAAGGTAGTGCGGCAAAGATATTTCGCGGGGTATCCATAAACTCCCGAACCATTGAAAAAGAGGAATTGTTTGTGTGCATTCAAGGCAAAAATTTTGACGGTCATAATTTCCTTGGCGAAGTAATTAACAAAGGTGCGGCAGGAGTTATCTTGTCGAATCCAAGTCATCTTCCTGAAGACATGATCGGCAAGGGGAATTCACCCTTCGTGATTCAGTCTCAAAATACTTTACGGGCATTACAAGACCTTGCCAGTTATCAAAGAACTAGGTTTCCTTTGCAGGTGGTTGCGGTAACGGGAACCAATGGGAAATCTACAACCAAAGAAATGATCGCCTCAATTATTGAGACTAAATATAAAACTCTAAAAACACAGGGGAATCTTAACAATCACATTGGTCTTACCCTGACTCTACTGGCAAGGAAACCGGAGCATGAGGTCGGTGTTCTTGAGATGGGTATGAGTGCTGCTGGGGAAATTAAACGGCTTGCTGAGATAGCAAAGCCTGACATAGGTGTCATCACGAATATATCTACGGGGCATCTAGAGCAGCTAAAAACAGTAAAGGATGTCCAAGCTGCAAAAGGTGAGCTATTTGATTCTCTCAGCGAAGAAGGAACGGCGATTGTTAACGCAGATGATCCCTTGGTTCTTGAGCTGGCAAAGTCACTACGTGTCAAAAAAATTACCTACGGAATTGAACAATCTGCGGATGTTCAGGCAAGAAATATTCAAAACAAAGGACGTAAGGGGTTTACCTTCACAGCAAAAATTTTCAATCAAACGATTTTCGTCAACCTTTCGCAAATTGGCTACTGCAATATATACAACGCCCTTGCGGCTCTAGCTGCGGGTCATTCGCTGGGCATATCAGGAAAAAATATGAATCTAGGGTTAGATAATTACCAACAAATTCCTCAGAGAAATGAACAAATTCATTATGAAGGGGTGACTCTGATCAACGATGCGTATAACGCGAATCCGCAATCAATGAGAGAGGCGCTAAAAACTTTATCTGAATTCGATACGCAGGGAAAACGATTTTTGATTATTGGCGACATGCTTGAACTTGGACCTTTATCTGAGTCTGCTCATCATGAACTAGGGCAGGAAATAATCCTGTCAAATGTGGATCATTTGGTAACGGTTGGCCCTCTGGCCTCTCTGGCGGCAGAAAGTGCAAAAAAAAGCCCCCGCCATCCATTGCGAATAGGAAAATTCAATACACACGCCGAAGCAGCGAACTATCTGTTGAGGAACGTTGAAAAAGGCGATTGCCTGCTTATCAAAGGTTCTCGTGGCGCAAAAATGGAAAATGTTATTCAGGAATATTTAAAAACCTAAAGAACGAAATAATTAAAAATGTTTTACCATTTGTTTTACCCACTTACCTCTGAATATTCCTTTTTGAATGTATTTAAATACATTACATTTCGCTCGGCCTACTCCGGTGTTACTGCGCTAGCTCTTAGCTTAACTCTTGGAAACTTAATGATTCGAATGCTGCGAAAATTTCAAATCGGAGAAACGATTCGCAGCGATGGTCCTGAGCATCATGCCTCGAAATCAGGAACACCTACTATGGGCGGACTCCTCATACTGGTAACTTTTTTAGGGTCAACTTTATTATGGGCAAACCTTGAGAGCCGCTATATCTGGGTGATCATTTTTTCGGTGATCGGTTTTGGGACCATCGGTTTTCGCGATGACATCTTAAAACTCCGAAGAGGAAACGGGATTTCTGCTAAAGAGAAACTTCTACTGCAAGTTTTGGTAAGCTTAGGTGTCGGAATTTATTTGCTTTACTTCGACCCTACGCGTGCAGAATACGCGACGCGTTTGTCTGTGCCGTTCTTTAAGGAGTTTCAACCCGACCTCGGATTTCTATATCTTTTCTTTATTGCCTTCATAATCGTCGGCACATCGAATGCTGTCAATCTAACAGACGGCCTCGATGGTTTGGCAATTGGCCCCATCATAATAGCTACTCTCACTTACACCGGCATCGTCTACATATGTGGCCATATCAAATTCGCTGAATATCTAAACATTCAATATATAAAAGGTGCTGGGGAAATCGCTGTTGCCAGCTCAGCTGTCATCGGAGCCAGCCTAGGTTTTCTCTGGTACAACTCCTACCCCGCTCAAATTTTCATGGGCGATGTTGGATCTTTATCTTTGGGAGGCTTGATAGGAACTATAGCGGTGATTGTAAAACACGAATTACTTCTAGTTCTTATTGGCGGGATTTTTGTTATCGAAGCTTTGTCAGTAATTATTCAGGTGGGTTATTTCAAATACACAGGGGGTAAGCGATTTTTCAAGATGGCTCCGCTTCACCACCACTTTGAACAACTAGGCTGGTCGGAGCCCAAGGTGATTGTTCGCTTTTGGATTGTTGCCGTCGTCCTCGCGATGATCAGCTTGAGCACATTAAAACTCAGATAAACATGGATTTAAAAAACAAAATCATTTCTGTAATTGGCCTGGGGGAAACAGGCATTGCCACTGCTAATTTCCTTAGCCTTCGAGGCGCAAAGGTTTCAGTTATGGATAACAAATCTCACGAACAGTTATCTGAACTGGCAAGCCAGCTCTTGCCTGATGTCAAAGCAGTTTATAAAAACTGTGAACCACATCCTGATTCAGAGATGGTAGTGATCAGTCCGGGTGTGGATATTGAGTCAAACTTTCTTAAAAGTTCACGGCAAAAGGGAGTAGAAATAATCAGCGAAATTGAACTTGCGAGCAGATTCAATAACGTCCCACTCATTGGCATTACTGGAACCAATGGCAAATCGACTTGCACAAGTTTGATTGGCGAAATCCTTAAAGATGGTGGAATAAGTGCGGGGGTGGGTGGAAACCTGGGCACTCCTTTCATTTCGCTATTAGATCAAGAACGAGTTGAATATCGAGTGCTTGAAATATCCAGTTTTCAAATGGAAGCCACTCACAGCTTTCACCCTAAGATTGCAATTGTCCTGAACATCACTGCCGACCATCTGGACCGACATGAGAGCTTTGAGCAATATGCAGGGTTAAAAGAAAAAATTTATGCAAACCAAACTAAAGAAGATTTTCTTATTTTAAATCAGGATGACCCCAGCACCCATACACTGGGAAAAAATTGCCCTGCAAAACAAATCCGCTTTAGCTTAGAAAATCCGCTGAAGTATGGCGTCTATGTGCAAAACGGAAATATCTTCGCAAACATCGACGAGTTTCAGGGGAAAATATTTGCATTAAGTTCACTTTCTAGCGGATTGCGTTGGCAGGTAGAAAATGTTTTACCAGCAGTGGCAACAGCTCTAATGCTAGGCGTCCCTCTGAAATCCATTCAAAATGTTCTGGGGAATTTTACAGGTTTGGAGCATCGACTGGAATGGGTATGCAATCGAGATGGGGTTGATTTTATTAACGACTCAAAAGGTACCAATGTCGGCTCGGTATGCAAGTCATTAAATACTTTTAACCGCCCAATCATACTTATCGCTGGCGGCAAGGATAAGAACGCAGACTTTTCCGGTTTAAAAAATATTATGAAGAAAAAAGTAAAGCACTTGGTTCTAATTGGAGAAACGCGACCAAAGTTTAGAAGTGTCTTGAATGGATCTTTTGGTTATGAAGAATCCGATTCGCTTGAAGGGGCGGTCAACCTAGCAAAAGAAAAAGCGGAAAAAGGAGATGTCGTTCTTCTTTCTCCTGCCTGCGCTAGTTTTGACATGTTCGAAGACTATATCGATCGCGGGAATCAGTTTAAAACTATTGTAAACAATCTGAAAGGATGACAAGCGTTGAACGAAACTCGGCAGACAGGCTGCGACTCCATCCTATGCATCACGGTGGCCCTTCTGGTTCTCATAGGAATTGTAATGGTATTCAGCTCAAGCGCTGCTTACACCATGAACAATCACAACGATTCCTATTATTTCCTGAAGAGACAAGTCCTATGGTGTCTGCTGGGAACGGGTCTGCTTTTAATAACAAAAAATATAAACTACCACAAGCTGCATCAGTTTACGTACCCCATCATGGTTTTCACTTTCCTGTTATTGATTGTAGTGATGTTTCCCGAGTTCAGCAAAAAAGTGGGCGGGGCTCGTCGGTGGTTAACGTTAGGAGGATTTTCGTTTCAACCTTCGGAACTGGCAAAGTTCGCTCTCGTTCTGTTTATCGCAAAGTCCCTTGTAAAACGAGCCGACAAACTAAGGAATTTCGCCTACGGTTATTTGCCCAATCTAATTGTGTTGGGTTTCTTCTTCATACCCATCTTGTTCCAACCCGATTTTGGAACAGCCATGATTATTTGTACGGTCACATTCACAATGCTTTTTATCGCCGGGCTCAGGAAAAAATTTCTATTCCTGTCTATTCTGGCAATAGTTCCATTTATAGCATCGGTAATTCTAACCGCCGAATACCGAACCCAACGAATCATTTCCTTTCTCAACCCATGGGAAGACCCTACAGGGAAGGGGTTCCAAGTCATCCAGTCCTTCTACGCCTTTGGACGCGGTGGGTTTTGGGGTACCGGATTGGGCGCTGGCCATCAAAAACTTTTTCATCTTCCAGAAGCGCATACGGATTTTATATTTTCAGTAATAGGGGAAGAGTTGGGATTTGTCGGAACAACGGGGATAGTTCTCCTGTTCTCGATCTTTATCTGGAGAGGATTTATGACTGCCTACCGAGCCAAAGATCCTTTCGGAACTCATTTAGCAACAGGACTCACTCTCTTAATCGGTTTGCAGGCTTTTATAAACCTGGGAGTCGCTTCGGGTCTTCTTCCCACAAAGGGATTGACCTTACCATTTATAAGTATGGGGGGGTCATCGATGATGGTAACGATGCTTTCTGTTGGCGTGCTACTGAATATTTCAGAGCAAACTGTAAGACATTGACGATGAATTAATGAGAAAACGAGTTGTCATAGCAGGTGGCGGCACAGGCGGTCACCTTTATCCCGGAATTGCTCTAGCAAGAGCATTAATGAGGCACGATATGGATATTGAAATTTCTTTTGTAGGAACCAAAAAGGGTATCGAAACAAAAGTATTGCCCCGAGAAGGTTTTGCTTTGAAAACTATTCTTTCGGCGGGTTTATTGGGCAAAAAGAAAATTGCCCGATGGGTGTCTTGGTTCAAACTGCCCATTGGAACTGCTCAGTCGATGTGTTTTTTAATCAGAAAACGTCCCGGTCTGGTGGTGGGTGTCGGTGGCTATGCATCCGGCCCTTTGGTTCTTTCCGCGTGGATTCTTAGAATTCCTATTCTAATTCACGAGCAGAATTCCATTCCGGGAATGACAAATAAATGGTTAGGGAAAATTGCCGATAAAATCGCAGTCTCCTTTAAAGAGTCATCAGGAGCTTTTCCCAAAGAAAAAGTGGAAGTAACAGGGAACATGATCCGTGAAGAGTTTTGTCAGCCAAAAAAAAAGAACTCTGGAAAAATGGAACGCCCATTTCGGATTCTGGTTCTTGGCGGTAGTCAAGGTGCTCATTCTATAAATATGGCTATGGTGGAAGCTTTAGAATCACTCTCAGAAAAAAAAGGTGATTTGCACATTACTCATCAAACTGGAGAGGCCGATTATAAAATGGTAAGTAAAAAATACGAAGAGAGCATGTTTTCTTGTGACATACGTCCGTTCATTGATGACATGGCAGATCAATATAAAAAAGCATCCCTAGTTATCTGCCGTGCCGGAGCCACGACTCTTGCAGAAGTCACTGCCTGCGGCAAGATGTCTGTTTTGGTTCCTTTTCCACACGCCGCATATAATCATCAGGAAAAAAACGCGCGTATTCTCGAAGCCGCCAATGCGGGGGAACTTGTTCTCGATGAAAAGCTATCAGGGCCACGTATTGCAAGATCAATTCTTCAAGCGATGGAAGAACCCGAACGTTTAGAAGTAATGGAAGAAAATAGCTACAAACTGGGAAATAGAGATGCAACCGAAAAAGTAAGACTCCTTTGCATGGAGTTACTGGAAGATACTTACAGGAAGTCGGGAAGAAAAGAAATGCAAGGAAATTATGTTTTGTCATGTTTTTAGGAAAAATACAGCGGATACATTTTATCGGAATCGGAGGTTCGGGAATGAGCGGAATCGCTGAAGTCCTAATTAACCAGGGTTATGAGGTGAGCGGATCGGATCAAACCAAATCTTCCGTAACCGAACACTTGGAGTCTTTAGGTGCAGATATTCATTTCCACCATAAATCCGAAAACATAGATAACAAACATGTTGTCGTGGTTTCGAGCGCAATCCGAGATGACAACCCGGAAATTACGGCTGCCAGAGAACAAATGATCCCAGTAATACGCAGGGCAGAAATGTTGGCAGAGTTAATGCGAATGAAACATGGAATTGCTATTGGGGGGACTCATGGAAAAACAACAACCACTTCTTTGGTAGCAACTGTTTTGGCAGGGGGAAATCTGGACCCAACAGTAATCGTTGGAGGAAAACTCAAAGATATGGGTGGCCATGCCAAATTAGGGCAAAGTGAATTCCTTGTGGCCGAAGCAGATGAAAGTGACGGATCGTTCCTAAAACTTTCTCCCACTATTGCAGTGGTGACCACACTAGATGAAGAGCATATGGACTATTACCACACAATGCAGAATATGAAATCCGCTTTTCTAGAGTTTCTAAACAGCGTTCCTTTTTATGGAACCGCCATCTTGTGCATGGATGACACCAATCTGCAATCGCTTCTTCCGAAGATTGAAAAAAGAACAATTACTTATGGACTTAAAAATCAAGCTGACTATACAGCCCGGGAAATTTCTGTGAGCGAACTGCAAACTCACTTTACTGTTTTCCATCAAGGGAAGAAACTTGGACGAATCTCATCTGAGTCATTAGGAAACCATAATGTTTGTAACACATTGGCAGCCGTTGCGGTGGGAATGGAATTGAATATGAAGTTCCCTACCGTTTCTGATGCTTTGAAAAATTTTAAAGGTGTTCAACGACGCTTTGAAATCCTCCATCAATCAGACTCTCTAACCATCGTGGATGATTATGGTCATCATCCTGCTGAAATCCAAGCCACCCTGGAAACCGCAAAAACAGTCTGGCCCAATCGAAGATTAGTAGTGGTTTTTCAACCGCATCGTTTTAGTCGAACTCAACACCTACTTGAAAGTTTTTATTCCTCATTTAACGATGCTGATCAATTAGTTCTTTTGGATATCTATGCCGCAGGCGAAAAACCTATCGAAGGAATCCATTCCCGAAAAATGGCACAAGGAGTTCGGGAATTTGGACACAAACACGTGGATCATATAGAGAATATCGACTCAGTGATTCCACATTTAAAAAATTCTTTGCAGCCTGGTGATGTGGTTTTAACACTAGGTGCAGGAAATATCGGGGAATTGGCACATAAGTTTGCCGCTCAATTCCATGATTGATAGCCCCAAAACAGAGAGGATTTTCATTTATGTTGAACGAAGCATGGAAACGAAGATTGATTCATATTGCTCATTCTGGATCTGGGAGGGAGTTTAATCTCAAAACCAGAATGGAGTTTCCGAAAACCGTTCTGGGACAAAAAATTCATCAGAGTAAAACTATGACCCATACATTCCCCTGGCTACACAAAATCAAAGGAAGAGCTCTGCAAGACGAACTACTTGCCAGCCATACTTCTATTCAAATCGGTGGCCCTGCTGATGTTTTAATATTCCCAGAAGATACCCGGGATATTCAAACTATTCTAAAAAGCAGGGAGAAAACACCCATTTATATTTTGGGAGAAGGGAGTAATTTACTGGCA
>DUZG01000050.1 GCA_013349585.1 Nitrospinota bacterium
CATTATTAACTTCTGCAATCGGCCCAGACGGTGTAAAAACACAGAGTCGTCAATATTATTAAGCGATGTTATATTTATTGCATTGTTATCGTAATAGAGGCGAGGACACAATGAAGCGTTTTGTTGAAGGTGCAAGTCGGCAGTAATGAACCCTGTTCCTCACTCAACCTTCCCCCTATAAAGTAGAAACTCGTTTGCTGTGGGAAATGATCTCAAAGAGTACGAATCTGCTACTCACTAGCGGCGAATCTTTTGCGGGAAACCTTCCAGGCGAGCAATCCCATCCAGTAAAAATTTGTTACGGAAATTAACAGGATTAAAAATAGCTCAACTTGCCCCAGTAAGCAAAAAATCGCCAGCAGCACATTATTTGTGCAAAGACATAGAGGGCTAATTGCTGTCAGAAAAAACCGGTCGCCAAACCATTCCCGTAAGGCTTCATCTGTTTCTGGAACACGTGCGAGTTTACGGCTTATAAAATCCAACTTCTCAACGAGCCGATCTTGCCAACCATAGGCCCAGATAAAAAGTGTCTGTAACCTTAAAACCCATTTAAGCGATTCATCGCCTTCTACGGCTGCATGGTCTTCTTCTGTAATACTTTCATCGACTCTGTTCTTATCGTAAGAACCGACGCGCGAGGTATAACCCACTAGATAAAAAACAAAAAACGTACTCTGCATAAAACAAACCAGCAACCCAAACAATCCCAAAAACCAGAACTTCGCATCCCCGGTTGTTTGCACAAGATAAAAAGATATCCCGATGTAAACCAGAACCGTGCTCGCAAAATCTGTAAGTGAATCGAAAAATCTTCCGAACCGAGAGGAGGTTCCACGAACTCGGGCCAGGTTTCCATCCACATTATCCAGAAATACTTTTTCGTAAAGAAAAATGGCGCCCCACACCAACGCATCCGGTCTGCCGGAGACGTAAAACCCCGCAGACAACAAACCAAAAACAAGCGATAGAAACGTAATCTGGTTTGGCGTTATCGGTGTTGGATAAAGCATCCGAACCACCCAGCCGTTTGGAAAATACCAGATTTTGTTCACATCAAAGAATCGGGCTTCCGGTGGAAGCTTATTCATTTTTTCAATATCGAAGGACATATTCACTCGCCGTAGAGCCCTCTAACAAGGGAGGTAATATCTGCAAACTATATAGTAAAGGGCTAAACGATGTTCAAACTGATTTATGAACATGGGATTTTATAAATAGGAAAAATTTAATAATCCCCCTCATCCTAGCCTTCTCCCTACAAGGGGAGAAGGAATTATTCACTCTTCCTTGATGGAAGAGGGTGGTTTTATAATGTTGACACTATATATAAAGAAAATATCAGCGCAATATACGTGTTAGTAGGAAAGGCACAACTTAAATCCAGAAGCTCGGCGATCTTTTTAGCTTTACGGGAATAGACCTATCTCCAGAGGTGGTTCGGCCTCTTCCGAGGCAGGCAAAGCCAGCGACCTATTGTTAATAGACTCAAAGGGTGCTGTCAGCTTGACAGGAATAGACCTAATGGCCCCAAGCGGCTAGCAAATGCCACAGATATGGCAAATAGCCGTATCGCAGACAGGGGTGTGGCCGGCGCTCAGGCCGCGCTGATAATCATCCCATAAAAATCCGTTGCGATAACCATGATCGACAATATCCCAGGGCAGATAGTCGTCTTTTTCGTATTGTCGATATACAAAAGATTTCACCGAATGTTTGCTTAACGCGCTTTTTGCATCGTGACCATTGTTCAAGTAAGTTTTGAAAAACTCATGCACACTACGATCTCCACGCGAAAGATAAGTCTGCAAATAAGCTTCATTCGGAGAGCCAAAGCTCATTTTCAAGTGGGGTAGTTTTCCCAATGCTTTTCGCACGCGGGCAAATTTTTTCTTTAAACTTTTTACTTCTTCCATCGGATGCCATTGAAACGGCGTTCCCGGTTTTGGAACCAATGGACTCAAGCTGATCGTGATTCGACCAATTCGTCCATGTTTTCGGCATTCATCAACATAAACATTCTGAACCCGTTCAACCAGACGAATGAATTGTTCGATGTCGTCATCGGTTTCGTGTGGCAAGCCGATGATGGAATAAATTTTTAAATGTAAAATTCCTTTACGAGTCAGGAACCCGCATTTTTCTACAATAAAATCATCGGTCGCCGCTTTATTGATCACATCGCGCATTCTTTCAGATGGACCATCTACAGCAACCGTCAAAGTCTTCTGTCCGCTCTTGAGGATGAGGTCAACAAGTTCATCGGTGAGAGTTTCCATTCGCAACGAAGAAAATGAAAGTGTTTTCCCCTCATCCGTAATTCGTTTCGCTAAAGCGGGAAGCTGTGGGTGATCCGTCACCGACGGACCGACCAAACCGACTGTTTTAGCCATTTCCCCTTGCCCCTCTAGATGCCGCGTCATCGAATCATAGGTTTTATCCAAGTCGGGGAGACGGGGTGGACGGTAAATGAAACCTGCCGTGCAAAATCGGCAAGCCCATATGCAACCGCGAGTGACTTCCATCAATGCCATATCCTTAAACGTTGAGTCTTCTCCATGAACCACAGAATGCGTGCAAAGAGATGCCTCGTCCGTCACCCAATGGCGCGTCACGCGCTGAGAAGCACCAAAAGATGTGGAAACACCAACCTGCCGGTCGGCCTCCATTTTTGGATTATAAAATTCAGGCACATAAATTCCGGGGAGACTTGCAGCCCGTTCGAGAAATGTATTTTTATTCTCTTCCGAGGTATTAAGAAGCGTATCAAAAAAGGTATTAGCCATGCCTTCACCTTCACCGATGAACAGCACATCCATGCATTCAGCTAAAGGTTCCGGATTAATGAAAATTGCCGAACCTCCTGCAACAATCATCGGATAGGAATCATCGCGTTTCTCCCGGTCTAACGGGATATTGAAGTATTTCAATGCAACGACTGTGTTCAGATAATCCGGCTCGAAAGAAATCGAAAATGCAATGATATCGAAATCGGCAGGGAGACGATTCATGTCCATGGATCGCAAATCCATCTCACTCAGCGTTTCCATTTCCGGCTTCCAATCGGTTGGCAATGCATAGCGGTCGCACTCCACACCTTCGATGGAATTTAATAAGGAATAAACCTGTTGAAAACCAAGGTTGGCAAGAGCTACTTCACGAGTATTCGGGTAAACTAAAAGCACTCGAATGGCTTGATTCGATACCGATCTATCTAAAATGGTATGATCCGTTGGACAAGAAACTGGCATTAATTCTCGATATAAATTGGGTTTAAAAACAGAGGTTCTATCATACTCTAAATAGAGCTGACTTAATAAGGATTCCCGCACCAATGACCGAAATGTCATCTGAGAATAGAATGAAGGCCTATCTGCAAAAAATTGCCGCTGGCCCTAAATTGAGCAAAGACCTCACCGAAGAAGAAGCAGAAGATGCTTTATCTTTGATATTGGACGGCGAAGTGTCGGAAGTACGGATTGGAGTCTTCCTCATCGCTGCGCGCATGAAAGTTGAAACCGTCCCAGAAAACATCGGTTACTGGCGAGCCTTGCAAAAAAGAACAATTCTTAAAAAAATTGCTATTGATAGCCTCCTGCAAATCGCTGATCCGTTTGATGGATTTCAACGCATCCCTTATTTCGGATTTTATGCCATCCCCGTCATTGCTGAATTAGGATTGCCGACTTACGGTCATTCCGCTCTACCCTTACCACCAAAATTCGGCATCACATTTGAAGATTTATTGGTCAATCATTATCAGCTTCCAAAATCCGGAAATGGCGAGCAACGTATTAAACAAATCGAAAAATTCAATTTCGGTTATCTCAGTACTGCCGACACTCATCCTGCATTGGAAAAGCTTCGATCGATGCGAACAGAAATTGTCAAACGTCCGATGCTGGCAACACTGGAAAAAATTCTCATGCCGTTACAAGCGGACAACAAAAACTTTCTCGCCACCACTTACTTTCATCGCGGTTACGAAGTGTCCTTAACCGAAATCGGAAAACGCAGCCCGTTCGACAGGGTCATTGTCGGCAACGGAATGGAAGGCACCACTCTATTCGGAGTGCATAAAGAAGCTAAAGTTTTCATTCAGAATGAATACAGCGAAGCTCAACCCCGCACGCTAAAATATTCAGAAATGTATCAGGAAGAAACAGCCACACAAATTATAGAATCTCATGAATCGCTAAAAGAGATAGAGTCTAAACGCGAATCCATTGCTGAGATGGGAGAAAGCGCTTTAAAAAACGGGAAGGGACCAGCATCTATTCAAATTGCCAGCCAAGCTGCGTGCTTGAGCAACTTGTCAGATACTTTCAAAACCCCACAGGAAGGTTTTGATGCTGCCTTAAAAGTTTTACAATCAGGAGCTTGTTACGAAAAACTGATGCAATGGATGAAACCTTAGCTATTTTTTCTTCAGCATCGGTTGCAAATGTTGCCAAACCAAATCGGCTATGATTTTATAACCAGAACCCGTCGGGTGCAGTCCATCAGGCCGCGTATATTCCCTGACACCTGCAACGCCTTCCAGCAAGAATGGAAGATAGGGCAGGTCATACTTTTTAGCCAGTTCCGGGTAAACCGACTCAAATTTTAAAATATAGTCCTCTCCATAGTTGGGTAATGCTTTCATACCCGCCAATAAAACACGGGCACCGTGTTCTTGGGAAATACGGATCATGGTTTCAAGGTTTGAACGCATTTCCTCTGTCGAAAGTCCTCTCAATCCATCGTTGGCACCCAATGCAAGGATGACGATCTGCGGTTTGTGTTTCATCAACCAGTTGATACGGCGCACACCTCCCGCAGTGGTATCTCCGCTCACACCTGCGTTTACCACTTTACATATCAACCCAGCGTTATCGATTTTCTCCTGTAGACGTGAAGGAAAATTCTCTTCTGCGTCTACACCGAATCCGGCAGTCAAACTATCCCCTAATGCAAGAACCACGATTTTCTCCTTTGTTGTGTCGGCTGCAAATACCTCCCCCGTAAGCATTAGCAATCCCACCAATACATAGCCAGTAATTCGGTTTAATAAAATATTTCGCATAATTTTGTAATACAATAAGCTCTAATCATTAACCATAAATTTACCAAGCTTTTGATAAAAATATCCGGATTGATAAAAACCCTGTACGGCGGCGGTCATAAAGTAGAGATTCTAAAATCCATTGATCTCAACATTCCGACGGGACAGTTTATAGCCATCACCGGTCATTCGGGTAGCGGCAAAACCACCCTGCTCAGTCTGATTGCCGGACTCGACACCCCAACTGACGGAACCATCAATATAGACGGGCAGGATATCACGAAACTCGATGAAGACGAACTGGCCGTGCTACGTGGAAAACGATTTGGCTTCATCTTCCAAAATTTTCATCTCATACCAACCCTGACTGCTTTGGAGAATGTTGTACTTTCCGCAGAGCTTAATGGAACACCCGGTGCGATAAAAAAATCCGAAGATCTGTTGAGCACAGTAGGGTTACAAGACCGACAACATCATTACCCGGCACAGTTATCTGGCGGTGAACAACAACGTCTTTCTCTGGCACGCGCATTCGTCAATGATCCTGAGATCATTCTTGCCGATGAACCCACTGGCAACCTCGATTCAAAGAACAGTGACCGCATTATCGAATTATTAAAGGATCTACATCGAGTAAAGGGAGCCACCATTGTCCTCGTCACCCATGAGTCTCAGGTCGCCGATCAAAGTCAGCGTATTTTGACCTTGGGAGACGGAGAAATCATAGCCGATCGAAAAATAGCAGAACTATGAATCAACTCAATTTCAACCAACTGATCGCGCTCATGTTGGCCGAGTCGCGCGGTGCCTGGAAGCGAATGTTCTTCTTTATTCTTTGTATTGCCGTCGGCGTGGGTGCCGTGATGACAGTAAAAAGTTTCTCCAACATGGTGCAGGAAACCATCCAAGGGCAATCCAAAGGACTCCTCGCGGCCGATATCGTCATCAAGGGCAGTTGGAAACAAGGCGAAGATGATATCACCTACCAAAATAAAATCTTACCCTTGGGAACCCAGTTTTTATTTCTAAAAGAACTGCACGGCATGGCGCAATTTAAAAATCCAGATTCGCCAGAAAAGTCCGGTTCCATAATAACAGAGCTGAAATCTATTCCGTTGATCGGTCCGCAATATCCTTTCTACGGAGAATTTAGGAGCGATCCAAATCAGCCCTTGCAAGAGTTACTTTCGGGCAACGGTGCAGTGGTCGAACCTTCTTTCCTTATAAAGACAGGATTGAGCCTTGGTGATGAATTCTCTCTGGGAAAAACCAAATTAAAAATCACTGGCATTGTGCTGTCCGAGCCCGACCGCATCTCTCGCGCTTTTAGTATTGGACCCCGGCTATTCATTTCCCGAGACTCTTTGGATAAAGCCGGTTTGATCCAACCCGGCAGTCGGATAAAGCACCGCACTTTAATAAAACTCCCGAACACCATCGAACTGGAAAAAGCACTGGTACTTCTGGAACTCGGCTTGCCCGATAAAACCATCTCCATCAGAACTTATAAAGATGTGCAATCTTCGCTTTCCAGCTCTATTGATCGAATGGGACAATACCTCGGCGCGTTGGGCGTCATCGCGCTTCTTATGGGCGGCATCGGGGTCGCGATGATCGTTCGTACTTTCATGGCACAAAAACTCGACACCCTAGCAATCATGAATTGTCTCGGCTCATCTTCTCGTACCCTGTTCAAGGTTTATTTATTACAGTCCCTTTTGATGGGGCTAGTTGGCAGTTTGCTGGGAGTTACTCTCGGTTTTATTCTGACCTATTTGTTGCCTGCTAAAATGGAAGGGCTGATCAATTATCAACTCGAACCCGTTTTTTACTGGGCGCCCTCTTTACAATCTTTGCTGCTCGGCGTTGCAACCACACTTCTGTTCTGCCTATGGCCCTTGCTACGCGCTGTGCGTACGCGCCCCCTGCGACTCTTTCGCCGCAGCTTCGAGGAAGAAGAACTCACCTCTGGTAGTCGCAAAGACCGCTGGCTGGCTGGACTGACCGTGAGCATAGGTCTTGCAGCTATGATCTGCTGGCAGGCCGGGTCTGTGAAACGCGGACTGGTGTTCTTCGCTGCACTTGGAATTTCAATTGCCGTGTTTATGCTGGCTTCGGTACTACTTTTAAAGTTACTCAAGATGTTGCCGCAGTCGGATTCTCTTGCAAGAAAATATGGAATATCCAATCTCAAACGTCCGAACAACCAGGCCGTATCGATCATCACCTGTCTGGGAATGGGCATCATGCTTATCCTCACCGTGAGACTAGTGCAAATGGATACGCTGGCCATGTTGAATAAAAATACGGAAATGAAACCGCCTAATTATTTTTTCATCGATATCCAGAAAGACCAAAAAGAAACGTTCAGCTGGGTACTCGATCAAGTTGCGCCAGAAGCTGAGCGCAACTTGACCCCGCTGGTGAGGTCGCGTTTACACAGCATAGATGATCAACTCATCGCTAACTGGAAATACAAAGACAAACAACGAGAGGAATGGTTCATAAACCGTGAATTTGCTATGACTTATATGGCAGGCTCACCTCCTAAAGATAATGAAATTATCGAAGGCCAGTGGTGGGATGAAGAGCGGGCAAAAAATGCTGAAGTCTCCCTCGAACAAGATGCAGCAAAAAGGTTAAATGCAAAAATCGGATCGCAGTTAACTATAGAAATTCAAGGCATCCCTGTCTCAGCAAAAGTAACTAGCATCCGCAGCGTAAACTGGCGAAATATGCGAACCAATTTTTATATGATTTTTTCACCCGGCGCACTCGCTGACGCACCCCTCACCTATGTCGCCACCGTTCACGTTCCCGATGAAAAAGAATTACAGCTTCAACACGCCGTTGTTAAAGCATTGCCAAATATCACCGCTCTCAGTACACGCGACATCGTCAAGACCATTGAATCAACCGTAGCTAAACTGACAACCTTGGTAGACTTTATGTCCGGATTCGCCATAGCGGCAGGATTGTTAATCCTCTCCGGATCAATCGCTTCGACCAAGTATCGACGGTTGCGTGAATCAGCAGTATTAAAAATACTCGGCGCAAAAAGAAAAATGGTGGCTTCTATACTAGGGTTCGAATACGCAGCCTTGGGAATCATTGCGGCGTTGGTGGGCATTCTACTAGCTCAGGGATTTTCCTGGGCTATTATGAAATACATAATCAAATCTGCTTGGCATTGGCAACCTGAGATTATCGCTTGGGCATTTTGTTTTGGTGTATTACTCACCGTTATCACGGGAATTTTGAGCAGTCTCGATGTAATTAATGATAAACCGCTTAAAACCATTCGGGAAACTGCCTCATGAACCAGGCTACGTTCTTTTTTTTCGGGTATATGAAGTTTTAATTTCTACTCTAGGCAAATGTACCAATGGTGGTCTGCGTGCCGCTAAGAAACTTAGGCCTCCAATAAAGTTAAATTCTTTCACTATCATGAATCATTCTTATTGCTTTTATAAAAGCATAAATGGGTTGTCCGACTTGTAAATTTAGGTTGGATAAAGACTTTCGTGTGATCGTGGCAAGCAAAGGACGACCTGCATCCAACTCTATATCTACCGAATAACCCACATTCTCTCCAATTTTTTTGACTTTTGTTTTTAAGATATTGAGCACGCTGGTCAATCCATCAGGCGGTTGCGTAGCCAAGCTTACGTCTTTGGAATGGATGTGCACTCGAAGGCTTTTTCCCTGAGGAATACTCTGAAGAGGTACGCTCAATTCCTGCCCCATAAAGTCGAGGCGAGTGATTCCAAACTCCGTATCGTGTTCCAAAACAGTGGTATCAAGGACCGCACCCGAATGCTGATCGCCAATGGCGTTGCGCAGTTGAATATCGGCGAAAACTTTTCCCACCGGCCCCCATTTCACGACCTTGCCTTCTTTTAAAATCACCATGGTATCGACAAGCTGCAAAACCTCGCTCATTGAATGAGTGACATAAATAATGGGAATAGAAAGTTCTTTTTCTATTTTTCGAATAAATGGAATGATCTCGGTTTTCCTCTGAGCATCCAACGCAGCTAGAGGTTCATCCATTAGAAGAAGTTTTGGACTGGTGAGCAGAGCTCGGCCCAACGCAACTCGTTGTTTTTCTCCGCCGGATAATTTTTCGATGCCGCGCACCATTAAATTTTTCAACGCCAGAACATGCATCACTTCTTCCAAATGCAGCCTCCGAGAATCAACAGGTTTACGTTTATATCCATACAACAGATTGTCGCGAACATTTAGATGTGGGAAAAGGCGGGAGTCCTGAAAAACCATTCCGATTGCCCGTTGATTTACTGGGATGTAAATATTCTCGTTTTGCCAAATTTCTCCAGCAATTTCCATTGTTCCAGATTTTTCCAAACCCGCTAGGCAACGAAGCAAAGTGGTTTTACCAGAGCCCGACGGACCGAAGACAACCGTGATTCCCGATGCAGGTAGCTTCAAATCGACATCTAGAGCAAATCCTAGATAATTGACTTTAAAAGTGGCTTTCAAAAATTCCGTCATGAGACATGTACCGGTAATTTTTTGTTAATGGAATAAACCGTGAGCAGAATGATAAATGAAAACAATAGCAGCCCAACTGAAAGTATATGCGCCTGTGTGTATTCTAAGATCTCAACGCGATCATAAATTTCAATGGATATAACTTTTGTTTTTCCTGGAATATTTCCCCCAACCATCAATACCACACCAAACTCCCCAAGAGTGTGGGCGAAACCTAAAACCGTTGCGGTGAGGTAACCGCGTCGGGACAGGGGAAGTATTACCGAAAAAAAAGCATCCCACCTTGATGCTCCTAATGAAGCGGCGGTTTCCATAGGAGTAATGCCAATCGATTCAAAATTGCTTTGCAATGGCTGTACGACAAATGGCAAAGAGTAAAGAGTTGAAGCAAATACCAATCCTGTAAAAGTGAAAGAGAGTGGCGATCCAGTTAAAGCTTTCACAGGGCCGCCAATCCAGCCATTAGGACCCAGTAGGATCAACAAGTAAAACCCCAGCACGGTAGGTGGCAGTACCAAAGGCAATGCCACAAGCGCTTCTATTCCAACTCTCATTTTGGAACGGGTATGCGCCAACCACCAAGCCATAGGAGTCCCAATAGCCAAGAGTATGATAACCGTCACACTTGCAAGCTGTAAGGTAAGCCAGATTGGACCTGAGTCGA
This sequence comes from Nitrospinota bacterium, assembly GCA_013349585.1. Taxonomy (GTDB): domain Bacteria; phylum Nitrospinota; class Nitrospinia; order Nitrospinales; family VA-1; genus UBA8687. The sequence goes on from DUZG01000050.1 coordinate 10,224, forward strand.
GAGTGCCTATATCCATTGTTTTTTTATTAACGTTCTAGAGAATAGCCATAGCTTTCTATAATTTTTTGCACTCGGTTACTTTTTATAAAATTTAAAAATTCCTTCGCGACTTTATTCGTTTTTGCCCGTTTTAATAATATGGCCTGTTGCCGAATAGGGTCATGCCATTCAGAAGGAACTTTCCAAGAGTAACCCTTGAGTTGACCTTGATTTCTCATTAATTGAGAGAGGGCAATGAAACCTATATCTGCATTTCCAGTCACCAAAAACTGAAAAGTTTGAGAGATATTTTCTCCGCGAACCAGCCTTGTTTGAAGCTGATTCCAAAACCCTTTTTTTCTTAAAACTTGCTCAGCGGCTTTTCCATAAGGAGCTGTTTTGGGATTGGCAATTGCAAGGTATCGGAAATTTTTTTGATTTAAAACCTGCAGATCGTTTTTCAAAAAAAGTTTAATATTGGCACTCCATAGAGCTAACCTTCCTACTGCATAAGTGAAGCGAGACCCCGGAGCACCTATCCCTTCTTTTTCCAGAAGTTCAGGTCGCAGGGAATCTGCCGCCAGCAAAACATCGAAAGGGGCTCCCTGCTTGATCTGAGCATAGAGCTTGCCCGTCGAAGCTGAAATCACGACGACTTTATTTGTGGTGTTTTTTTCGAATTCTCTAGACAACTCTTTTATAGGCAATAGAAAATTGGAGGCCACAGCAACTCGTAACTCGTCAGCCAATGCACCGGGAATCTGTAACAAAAGAAATGTTAGTAACAAGCCTGCAACTATCCCTAGATTTTTTTTGAACAAGGTCATACGCGCCACCATTATGTTTATATAGCGATGTATCGTTATATATCAAAATATATATCGACTGTCAAGAAAACCGACTGTTTTTTCGTTTTGGGCTGGCGAGACCTATGAACATTCAAGTTTACTGGGTCATGGCGATACGAATATTTATGATCAATTAACTCAATTGGTTAAATATTTTTTTCATTTAAAACTAAAAAACACAAAAATTTTTCATTTTTTTAATTTGAGGCTAAAGTTTTAAAGTTTTCTACCGATGAGACCACGACTTAGAGGTACGCCCAAAATTGGAGATTTGATATGGAAGCTCAAATAACGCTAGCACATCCTCAAATCATATTCTTCAGAAGTCCCTGAGTTGCTAGGATTGCGAAGAAGAAGAAAGGTAAGAGGCTCTTCAGGAAGACATCACTCAGGATAGAGTTGACCTTTCTCAGACATCTTTAAAACTTGCCCAAAATTCTAGCTCTGGAAACTCTAGCACCGGAAAGCGAGGGCGAGGAAGATTCTAATTCTCAAAGTACCGGCCCTAAAACCGAACTGCAGCTCACTGAAAACGAACGCCGTATTTTACATCAATTACAGGCTAAAAACGCAGAAGTCCGAACACATGAGGCGGCTCATCTCGCGTTGGCAGGACCGCATGCAAACGGTACTCCTACCTTTGAGGTTTGAGACCGGACCAGATGGTCGTCAATATGCAACAGAGGCGAGAAGTTTCTGTAGATAGCTGATGCTGTCTTCGTGGATGGTGGCGGAGTCGGTGGAGGTGTGATCGATAGATTGAAACAGCTTTGTGTCGCCCGTGTTGAAGTGAACTTTGGGGGCAATGCCCAGGACGGCAGGTACATGAACAAGAGGGCAGAGATGTGGGGCAACATGAAGGAATGGCTTCAAGGTGGAGCGATCCCGAAAGAGAGAGCTCCTGGACGACCTGATTGGCGTTGAGTATGGATTCACTCCTACGAACAAACTCCAATTGGAGAAGAAGGAGGACATGAAAAAACGAGGGCTGGCCTCACCTGATTTTGGGGATGCGTTAGCCCTCACGTTTGCATATCCAGTTGCACCAAAAGGAATCCAGGCGGGGCCAAGTGAAGCTGCAAGGGCTAGGCGCGAATATAACCCTTTTGAACGAAACCGAAAACGATAATTGTCAGGATGGTAATAACTCAAGGGCACCTCTAAAAATAATGGTTTGAGAGGTATTTTGAGCCTTTGTTCGTTTTGACCTGCATATTTCACCGGAGCAGGGTGTTGGTCTTAGATATTTTGAGTCTTTTTCAGCCTGTTTTCCTCAGTGAGGACACAGGTTTTCGTCCTACTAGCGTTTATCCTGTGGCATGAGCTGGTTTGTTTTTTGTCAGGTAAACGTAGCGTTTCATGTTGTAGGCCAGATTCATCAGGCCTATCTTTGTGCGTGCTCTTAAGATCCCAATCGTTCGTATAAATTTGCCACCAAGCGAGTTTTGATCTTGCTCAGTAAAAGTGGACACCAAGAAAGTGAAGAATATAATCATTTTTGGAGGTGTTCTGTATGGGAAAGAAACGCAATCAGTATACAAAAGAGTATAAAATTGAAGCGGTCCGCTTGATCGTTGAAGAGGGCAGACCTATATCTGAGGTGGCTCGTGAGCTAGGAACTGGCCAGAGTTTATTGCACCGTTGGAAAAAGAAGTCTGAGGAAGGGAAAATCGATCCTTTTCCGGGCAAAGGCCGCTTGAGTCCAGAGGATGAGGAGTTACGTCAGTTGAGACGAGAGAATAAACGTCTTCGTATGGAACGTGACATATTAAAAAAAGCAGTGGGCATCTTCTCAAAGGAACCGCAATGAAGTACGTTTTTATGCGG
>DUZG01000051.1 GCA_013349585.1 Nitrospinota bacterium
GTGAAACCTTCGGGTGGACAAAAACAGCGAATTGCCATTGCGCGTGCTATCCTCAGAAATGCGCCGATTTTGATTTTAGATGAAGCGACCTCTGCGCTTGATTCCGAATCAGAAAAACTAGTTCAAGATGCGTTACATAACTTGATGGAACATCGAACGTCATTTGTAATAGCGCATCGTTTGTCTACCATTAAACATGCCAATCGAATTCTTGTAATGGATGATGGCAAAATTGTAGAGTCTGGTACTCATCAGTCACTTCTGGCGAGTAGCGGGCTATATCAGAAGTATTACAATATGCAGTTCATTGATCTTGAAGATGATAATAAGGTGAGACCTGATAAAGATGCTGTTTGAAAATGTTTGCATTGAAGGTTTGGGGTATCATTTACCCGAAAACCGTATTACGTCCAGTGAACTTGAAACTCGGCTTGCCCCTCTTTATGAAAGATTGAAACTTCCGTCAGGCCGATTAGAGTTGATGAGCGGAATAGAAGAACGTCGGTTTTGGAATGAAGGGGTTTTTCCAAGCGAAGTTGCTGCTATAGCGGGAAAAAAGGCAATAGAGAATTCAGGTATCGATGCAAAGGAAATTGGCTGCCTTATTTCCGCTTCTGTGTGCAGAGACTTTCTGGAACCTTCGACCGCATCTATAGTTCATCATCACCTGGGACTCCCAGAAGAATCCTTTGTTTTCGATGTTTCCAATGCATGTCTTGGAGTCTTAAACAGCATGTGCATCATTGGCAATATGATCGAACAGGGATCTATAAAGTCTGGACTCATCGTTTCCGGTGAAAATGGCGGCCCACTTGTAAATAATACTATCGAAAGCTTATTGTCCCGTCCCGATATCACCCGCAATACCATAAAATCTTCTTTTGCTTCGTTAACCATTGGTTCGGTGGCGGTGGGAATGCTTCTCACTCACAAAGATATTTCTCAGAAAAAACACCGGTTGCTTGGAGGGATTTCTATCGCCGAAACAAAGTTTAACCATCTCTGTCGCGGTAATGTGGATTCCGGGGCACAGGCTGCTCCCTTAATGGAAACGGATTCAGAAAAATTAATGCTCGAAGGATGCCGACTTGCTGGTAGGACGTGGAATCGCACACGCGAAGAACTGGGATGGAAAAATGAAGAGGTGAACCGTGTGTTTTGTCATCAAGTTGGAAAAGGACATCGGAAGCTGATGTATGAAAATGTTGGCCTCGACATCGAAAAGGATTTTTCGACTCTCGAATTTCTTGGTAATACAGGCTCCGCTTCTTTGCCGGTTACTCTTGCAATGGGAGTTGAAAAGGGAATTATGGCAAAGGGGGATAAAGCTGCGTTACTAGGAATTGGCAGTGGCCTCAATTGCCTGATGATGGGTGTGGAGTGGTGAATGATTTATATCCATTTACTTCACACACTCTGGAACTGAATTCCAGTAAATACCATTTTCTTGATGAGGGGCAGGGTGAAACACTGCTCATGTTGCATGGTAACCCTACCTGGTCGTTTTATTACAGGAACCTGATTCTTGGATTAAAACAATCCTATCGATGTGTGGTTCCTGATCATATGGGGATGGGGAAATCAGACAAGCCGCAAAATTATAACTACACACTTTCACAACACATAGATAATCTGGAAGCATTAGTAGATAAGCTGGGACTCAACGATATCACATTGGTGGTTCATGACTGGGGTGGAGCCATTGGCATGGGATTCGCGGTTCGTCATCCGCAAAAAATAAAACGACTGGTATTGTTCAATACGGCCTCATTTTTATCGGAGAATATACCGATAAGGCTTAAGTTGTGCCGTATTCCTGGGTTTGGTGCTATTGCTATTCGTGGGTTTAATGCTTTTGCATTGGCGGCTGTAGATATGGCGTGCAAAAATAAAGAGCGCATGACAGATGAAGTCCGTGCAGGGTATTTGGCCCCTTATGACAACTTTGCCAACCGTATTGGGACTCTGCGTTTTGTTCAGGATATTCCGATGAATCCTGATGCGCCTAGCTATTCTGTTGTTAAAAATATTGAAGAGAATCTGGAGCAATTCAAATCACTTCCTGTAATGATTGTCTGGGGTGCCAAAGATTTTGTTTTCAACGATCACTTTCTCAAAAGGTGGCAGAAGATTTTCCCAGAGGCCGAAGTTTACCGTGTTCAAGACGCAGGACACTATGTGGTAGAAGATGCTCACGAGCGTATCATCCCGTGGATGCAGAGGTTTTTGCAGGAAAACCCGCTTTAAAATTTAAATGGTGTAAGAATAAAAAAAGCCAACCTTCCGCAATGGGAAGGTCGGCTTTTATTTTTTAGCAGATTAGTATCGGTAATGTTCCGGCTTGTACGGTCCATCCTTTGGAAGGTTCAGATAGTCCGCTTGTTTATCAGAAAGTACTGTCAATTTTATTCCCAGTTTATCCAGATGCAATCTTGCGACTTCTTCATCCAGAATTTTTGGTAATGTGTAAACGCCGACTTCGTATTTCTTATTGTACATTTCAATTTGAGCCAATACCTGATTAGTGAATGAATTGGACATTACGAATGAAGGATGTCCTGTGGCGCAACCAAGATTAACAAGCCGCCCTTCAGCCAACATAACTATACTGTGACCATCAGGAAAAGTGTATTTATCAACCTGTGGCTTGATAACATCTTTTACAATACCGGGAAAATTATTCAGAGCTTCCACTTGAATTTCAATATCGAAGTGGCCAATATTACAAATAATCGCATCGTTTTTCATTTTTTCCATATGCTCGATGCAAACGATGTCAGCACAACCTGTAGTGGTTACAAAAATAGCGCCTTCTTTTACGGCTTCTTCCATTGTGGTTACTTCATAACCTTCCATCGCTGCCTGCAAGGCGCAAATAGGATCAATCTCCGTAACGATAACTCGTGCGCCGAGACTGCTCATGGCGTCTGCACAGCCCTTGCCTACATCCCCATACCCAGCAACGACAACGACTTTACCCGCAATCATAATATCTGTAGCACGCTTGATGCCATCCGCCAGTGACTCGCGGCAACCATACAGGTTATCGAATTTGGATTTGGTCACAGAATCGTTTACATTCATCGCTGGTAGCTTAAGAGTATTTTTTTCAATCATCTTGTAGAGATTGTGAACACCGGTGGTGGTTTCTTCTGTAACGCCCTGAATTTCTGCGAGCAGTTCAGGATGTTTTTCATGGACATATCCTGTTAGATCGCCGCCATCGTCGAGAATCATGTTGGGACCCTGGTCATTATCAAATAATAGGGTTTGAGCTGTACACCACCAATACTCTTCTTCTGTTTCTTCTTTCCACGCAAATACAGGGATTCCCTCTTTTGCGATTGCAGCTGCAGCATGGTCCTGAGTTGAGAAAATATTACAGGATGCCCAACGAACTTCTGCCCCGAGAGAAATGAGAGTCTCGATTAAAACAGCGGTTTGAATGGTCATATGCAATGAGCCAGCAATACGCGCTCCCTTCAAAGGTTTCTCGGTGCCATATTTTGTCCGCAGAGCCATAAGACCCGGCATTTCGTTTTGCGCCAGTATAATTTCTTTTCGTCCCCAATCGGACAAAGAGAGATCTTTAACTTTGAATTTTTCAGCGATAGCAGTTGATGACATTTAATGCTCCTAAATTAATGGTTATTGAAATAATTGAAAAAAATATGGATTTTAAATATTCAAAAAATCTATAGAATAATTTCGAGTTTTATTTGCTTGGGATTATATCCTGAAGGACTATATGGATATCCCATGGATTGAAACCTAGAGAAGTATCGGGTAGATACAAAATTAGTTTAACAGATTATGCCTATAGGTCAACCCGAACGGCTATTACCCAAGTTACAAACATGTGAAAATATGAATATTGCTGATGTCAAAATATATCCCTTTGATACAGGGAATATGCCATTTGTGGATTAGTTTGCAGATATTTTAACGGTCTTATAAAGAAAGTTTTTAAAACTAAGGAACTTTTTTCTTTCATCTTTTTCTATATGATTTCGGTCTTTACAGGCGCGAAGTTTTACTGCAAGGCCAGGCAGATTCGTTTGATAGCGTTCTTTTGCCGCTAGGATCAAGGACTTGGCTGTGTCGCGAGTCATGAGGCTATTTTTAAAAGGCTGATGAATATCAGACCAGAAATCTGCTTCTCCCCTATCAAACTGGTCAAGCAGAGTTTCTATAAAAACATGAGGGTTGGGTTCTTTAGCTAAAGGTTCGGTATTGCAAGCGGTCCTGATTTCCTCTTTTGTGATCGTGGAACTTTTTCTGAATAACATGGCGCGCAAAAGAATATTTTTTAATTCCCTTACATTGCCACGGTAATGGTGCTGTTTGAGATAGTCGATGGCACCCGCATCCAACTGTGGTGGATTATCACTGCCTTCTTGTTTGTAACTGTTGAATAGAATCCCTAAGAAATGCGTGGCAAGGTCTTCAATGTCTTCCAATCGATCATTCAATCGCGGGATTTGAAAACTCAGCGCACTCAGGCGATGGTAAAGGTCTTCCCGAAACCTTCCGGCATTGATTTCGACTTGTAAATCTTTATTGGTAGCGGCGACCAAAAATATTCTTGAGTAACGCGGCTGGTTTTCGCCTAGACGCATGAAAACTCCTGTGTCCAAAAAACGGAGGAGTTGTACTTGTGTCTTCGGATCAGCATCGCCGATTTCATCAAGAAAAACGATGCCCGAATTCGCTTCTTCCAATATGCCCTGTCTGTTAAATTCAGCTCCGGTATAGGCACCTTTCTTGTGACCAAATAACTCACTATAAGTTAGCTCGCCACTATACGCAGCGATATTGGTTTTTTTTAGGGGTAGCTTAAAGGTTGCACCTTTTTCTCTTTGGAAAATTTCATTCAGATGAGAGTAAATATTGTTAAAAAAGAATTCTTTTCCTGAACCGGTCTGTCCCTGGATCAAAAGGCAGGGCAGGCCGGTGACTGTTTCCTGTAATTGTCGTTTCTCCCAATTCAGCATGCGGTTGCAAATAGACTCGACCACCGTGTGTATTTGATGTACTAGAGAATGAACATTCTGACTTTTGCCAATGACGTTACCAAAATGATAGGAAGAAACTTTAGGATCTCTGTATTCAATATCCTGACGTAGTTGGACGATTTCCTGCTTTAGAGTTTCAATTTGTTTTAGGTTGTATACTTTTGAGCTGATCAGACTGGAAATAATTTGTAAAATTCTCTGATGTTCCTGAGTGAAAAAATATTTACGAAAACTATCCTGATTGATAACACCGAGAACGTGATTGCCGTGAATGATAGGAACCGCCAGCTCCGATTTAATCCTAGGCGAAAGGCTCTTATAGTATCCACTTCTCTCATCATCCGTATTGGGAATCAATACCGGGCGCGCGGTATGAGCAACATAACCGTTTAGGGAACGTTGGTCTTGCGGAACTTCTTCGCCACCTATGGGTAGCGGGGGGATTTTGCTTTTCATCCAGCCTTGAGATTTTGCACCTATCAACTGTCCCACTTCATTTTCGACAACCAGCCAAGGTCTCCCATCCATAATTTTAGATATAGAAATGGTTCCAGAGTCAGCACCGATCAGCTCAGATGTTTTGGCCAGAATATTTTGTAAGAAAGGTTGCAGAGTGTCTGATGTATCTGACAATAGTTCTTCAATCTCACCTAATACTTCTATTTCGATATGTTCTGGATTTTCTTCCAAAATCAGTTTTTCGACCATGGAAGCGTGGTTTTCCAGAAGACGTTGTTCAAAGACGGTGAATTGATGCGGTGTGTTGGTGTAATAATTTGCAACGCAGATCAATTGCCCGGATTCCTTTTTTATTTTTGGAACTTGATATAAGGAGACGAGGTCGATTTGTCGAGCCACTGACTTTCGGCTGAAGCTTTTACTCATCACGTCTTCTATGTAGACCGCTTTCTGTTGTGGGTCTTTAGCCATGAGTCCAGTGGATTTGTCAAAGGTAACAATGTGGCTGATCAGGTTTTGTTTGTGAATATTGATCTGTTCGCGATTGTTATAAATTAGAGCGTCTTCTTGATTTTTTGAAAATGCCGCCAAAATTTCCACGCTGTCACTGGGTTTTTTGGTGGGTACCCAGACAGAAGCCAAAGTTAACTTGTCTATAAGTTGTACCGCAGATCGCATCATTCTCCAGGCCGCTTCCTTTTTTCTTGCCAAGTCTAGATGACGCGAAAAAGATATCTTCTGGTGAAATCGCTTGGCACGATCCAGAACGGAACTTATTTCAGAAAGAAAATCCGTAACATCTTTGAGTTGGTCTTCATCAAGAAACTCTCCTTCTTTTCCCCAGTCCAAGCTTAGGGTGCCGATGGGGCGAAACTGGTGCGTGATGGGAAAAACTGCTGTGGCTTTGATTTGCGACAGTTTTTCGAAGGGATTTTGCACTTTAGCGAACCCATCTGGTAATTTCCAAGATACGACAACCTCATTATTCAAGAATGCCTGGGAGATGACAGATGCTTCTGGTGAGATGAATTTAGTGATAGGTTCAGGACGGTTTTGACCAGTTACATATTGGCAAACCAACATCCCTTCATATAAATCTTCTAGATTGACACGTACCATTTTGCAGTCATAAAGCTCTTTTAACTGCGATCCGATCAGATGAAGTATCTCAAAAAGGCTCTCTTTGCCTAATTTCAAGATTGAGCTTTTTAGATTCTGCAGGGCCATTAGGATAAAATATTGAGTAAAAAAATAACATAATAGAGTGCTAAGTATACTATATCTAGATAATTATAAGAATGGATATATATTTATTTAGGCAGGAAAATATGTCAAAAAAACGGCAAGTTTCGCCAAATTTTCTTTCTTATCAACTTTTTGGTTAGGTGAGACGCTAAGAGATGATGTTAGTTAATCTTTTAAATATAAAGGTTTAAATGATTATTTGATGCATTACCATTTACTCAACCTAATGGCATAACTTTTGCTATTACTAGAGAAGAAAGGGGACTGCTCTTATGTTGTTGGATAAACTGTTATTTTCAGATACTGTGCCAAAGGCTATGAGTAAGAGCCTGGATTTGATGTCTTCGCGGCAAAGTGTGATTTCATCAAATATTGGTAATTTGGACACACCAGGATTCAAGGCCAGCGAAATTGATTTCCAAGGGCAGTTGCGGGAAGCTTTAGGGTCGAAGGGGCAGTTGACCCTTCAGGCTACGAATGAAAAGCATTTTGGTCCCAAAACTTCGAATATTGGTAGCATGACCGCAGACCCTTTTGAAGAAGATGATGCCGCCAAGTCGAATGGCAATAACGTTGATGTTGACAAGGAAATGGCTAAAATGGCGGAAAACCAGATTTTCTATAACGCAGTTATTCAGTTGATGATGAAACGCGGGTCAACAGTGCGGGCGTCAATCACTGAAACAGCTACATAAATTGAATAGGGCTGTTGCTTTAATTTTGTTATAATTTATTAGTATAAGATTTTAATTGGAAATTTATGAACGACATTACTCTTTCAAGTAATTTAAAAGCGCTACAGGGAGTCGGCCCTTCAAAAGGACTCAGTACCCCCGGCGAGACTAAAGGAACGGATGGACCTTCCTTTGCCGATACTCTTGAGCAATCTCTCGACAAGGTAAATACGCTTCAGAAAGAAGCCGATGTTGCTATTCAGGATTTTGTCACTGGAGATACTCGTAATATCCATGAGACCATGTTGGCTGTAGGTAAAGCCGACCTGGCATTCAGGTTGACTATGCAGGTGAGAAATAAAATGGTCGAAGCTTATCAGGAAGTAATGCGAATGCAGGTTTGATGGAGTAATTTTAAATTAGGCTATATCAATCCCTGGAATTTTTTCCAGGGATTTTTTTTGGATTTTCCTATAGTTGACAAGTGAATTTTATTGGCAGATATTATTGATAGCTAATGTATTGCTCCTGCCAAAATCAGGAGCGTTAAAATAATTATGGAGAAAGAAATGATTAAATCGATTGTTATCAGCGTGTGTTTTGTTGCGGCACTATTTACGGCCAATCCTGTTTGGGCGCAATCGGGCGGTCACGCTAGTGTAGGTCTGGGGCATGGAGAAGAGGGTTATCTTCATCTAAAGGAAATGATAAAGCACTATGAGTTCGGCCTGCAAATACCAGATGCCAGTGAAGAGTTAAAAACTCATGGTTCTGTGGCTCTGCAACACGCCAAAGAAGCTATCAAACATTATAATGAAGCTTTAAAGCATGGAAATGAATCTTTAGGAAGAAGGGCGAGTGCGCCTACGGCAGAAGGTTCTGGTGGCGAGGAAGAGGGGCATAGCCACGATGAGGGCTCGCACTGATTTTTCTGATTAACATTTGAAATCCAACCCACCCCTAACCATCAAGTCCTCAGACGATCTTGCTTGAGTCCCCATGAGGTAGTAAATTCTTTTGTCATCCACTGGCCTCAGGTAAAACCACTCCGCGCGTCATCGCGAATGACTGAAAGGAGTGTGGCGATCTAGAAGGGATATATATTCTTATTTGTATGAAGGTCAAATTCTCTCTCCTCATACGGAGGGTTGGATGTGCTTTAATCGTCCTCTGAAGCAGAATACCCAACCAGAATATTGTCATCCACAACTTTGACCAGGTACACTCTCGTATTAAAGCGTTCTCCGCGATCGCATTCCCCTGTTTTTAAATCGAAGCGGTAGCCATGATTGGGGCATTTCACGCCGATTCCATTTAGCGTTCCACGGATGAGAGGGGCGGTCTTTTTATGCGGGCATTGATCATAGATGGCAAAGAACTCTCCATCGATATTGAAGATGCTTACGCGCTCGCCGTTTAATTCTACGCGCTTTCTTTCTCCTGATGGGATATCGCTCGTTTTTGCTACTTGGAAATATTTGGTCATCCGCTGGTTTCTATTGGTAAATTGGAATCTTGGCTCCAGTCCCACCAAGAGCCGTCGTAATTACGAACTTTGAATCCCAAATATCTAAAAACGAAATAGGCCATTGCAGAGCGCACCCCCCCTGTGCAATAAACAATGACTTCTTGGTCCGATCGCACCCCTGCATTTTTCAACAGATGAGATAAATCGGTTGCTGACTTTAATGTGCCATCGTTCTTAAAAAAATCGGGCCAGTGGATGTGTTTGGCGTTGGGGATATGGCCGCCACGGTCCGATCCATAGGGAGTTGCCCCTTGAAATTCTTTCTGTGTGCGGTTATCGATCAGCACATAATTTTTATCTGATAAAACTTTATTAATCAATATTTTATCTGCTATTGTATCAGGATTTAATTTAAGTGTTTCAGGGGCGATTTTTGAAAATTTTCGTCCTTTTTGAAATCCTCTTTCTACAGTTGCGCCGCTTTGCTTCCAGCTATCTAGTCCGCCGTCCAGAAGCGCAACTTTCGCGAATCCGTAGCGTTCGAACATCCAGAAAAAGCGACCATCGGTTCTCCACGGGTCGCTAGGTTCGCCATAAATTATAATGAGTTGCTTTGGGTTTAATCCTAATGCTGAGAAGGTATCAGAAATGAATGTTTTGTCTTCTATTAATATGCCTTTAATTCCATCTTTTTTGGTAGTGAATTCCCGCCAGTTATTCATATTGATTGCGCCCGGAATATGACCGCTGAGGAACTTCCATTTTGCTCGGGTATCGATGATAACTCTTTGTTCTGCTGGAATCTTTTTTAGAGCGTTCGGAGTTAAGAGCAACTCAGAAATCGGGTTTTTTTGGGGGCTTAGTCCCATCAGAATCATTCCTGCAAGTAGGCAAAAAACGCCCCTTATTTTTCTTGACAAATTACGGGCTGCACTTGTACTATCAGGATTCATTTTTTCTCACTGTTTCCAGGTTAAGTCGAAACATTTAGAGTCATTTGGCACGATAAAATGGTTTTCTTATTAAAGAATACTCACACTCCCTCAATTCATTCTTATCAATTATAAACGATTTGAAATGGATCTGGATAATAGTTATAGATGATAATCAGCGGCGCAATTAATTTAAAAGGTTAATTATGACGGACGAACAAGGAAAAAACAGCGAAGCATCTCAGTCTCCTAAAGACCGATTGGAAGAAATTAAAAGGGAAGAGAAAGAGGATGCCAGCACTTACTACCAACAGGGAGAGTCGAAAGATAAAGTGAACGAAGAAGCCGAATTGAGCAAGCCTGTGGAAGATGTGAATACGCAAAAAGAAGAAATGAATATGCTTAAAGCAGTTGCTTTTCTTGGATTTGGAATGGCCTCTTTGGCAATTATTTTTATTCTATTCTTTGTGCGTGACCTTGATACTCGAGTTGTGGATATTGATGGTACTATAACCAGTCTGGAAGAAAAAATTGCGCCACTAAGAAAGCATGTTGATGCCAGTCTCGAAAAAGTTAACCAGGATATTGCGGGACTCAATAGTAAAATCGGAAACTATGAGCGCGTTATGGCGGTAATGGAATTGAAACGAGCTCTAGTAACTGTTCAGGAAATGTCCATGGGTAACTCTGCCAATGTGGCAGCAAAATCAAATCAAGTTGTTGCAGGAATTGAATCTCTGTTAGTAGAGTTAGGAGCAGGAACCAGCTCTGCAAAAATGCCTGCAGGTATCGTTAGTCTTGAAGAAGCACCAGCAGCACCCGTATCGGAACATGCTGCTCCTGCTGAAGAGCCTGTTCATGCAGAAGAACAGGTTGAAAAAGCTGCTCCCGTTGAAGAGACTGTAGTTGAAGAAGAGCCCGCATCTGCTCCTGAAGAAGCTGAAGGCGGTGACGGTGACGATGAAGAGGATGAAGACGACGAATAGTCTTCGCCTGCGCCCATTTCTTTAAAATCCTTCACATATGCCAGCCGTAAAGCTAATAATCTATTTTCTACTGGCGATTCTAATAGGATCGTTTGCTGTGCAGAATATGACCTCTGTGGAAATCAACTATTATGATTTCCATCTAAATCTGCATACTCAGGAGCTTCCTCTGGTAACAGTGGTAATGATTCCACTGGGCCTAGGCTTGTTGGGTGCTTGGTTTATGTGGTTGACCAGCTGGCTTAAAATGCGCATGGTGATTCGCAGGCAAAATAAAACCATTTCAGCTATGGAAGAGGAACTGGATAAATTGAAAAATACTCGACAACTTCCTGAACTTCCTGCGCAGGTTGAATCTTCGACCGACTCCTGAAACTAGTTTTTCCAGTTAAAAATTTAAATTCCAACCGGTTGCTGTTTTGTCAAACAGTGAACTCCCCCTAGTCCCCAAATGAGTGTGGTCGAAGGGATAGGGATGATTTCGCGCTCAGGAAAAAGGGGCTCCAGAATTGCAAGTGCTCGTTTGTCATTCGGATGATTGTAGACCGGAACCAAAACGGATTTATTAGCGATATAAAAATTTGCGTAGCTTGCTGGCAAACGTTCCGAGGGACTTCCGATATAACCTGGCATGGGAAGGGCTACAATTTCGAGAAGCTTGTCATTCTGATCGGTGGCTGCTCTTAAACGGTCAAAGTTTTTTTTCAAACAGGGATAGTTCGGATCTTCTTTATCTTCTTCGACAGCGCAGACCATGGTGGTGGAATTCACAAAGCGTGCAAGATTATCGATGTGCCCATCGGTATCATCACCTTCCATTTCTCCGTGCAGCCAGATAACTTTTGAAACTCCTAGATAGTCTTTTAATACCGTTTCCATAGACTCGCGGGTAATTCCATTATTGCGGTTAGGATTAAGAATGCAGGACTCGGTAGTAACGCAGGTTCCAGCTCCATTCACCTCTATGGCTCCGCCTTCCAAAACGATCTCTGGTTTAAAATGATGCAATCCTGATTCTTCAGCAATCACCGTTCCTGCAAGATCATCCAGCTCCCACTTATATTTTCTGCCCCAGGAATCGAAGTCCCAATCATTTACTGCAACTTTCCCATCGTTTTGCATAATAAAATTAGGGCCATAATCGCGAATCCATGAGTCGTTTGTTGGGATGTCATGCAAGAGGATGTTATCCATTGCCACATTATTATCATTCAGAGTGGATGCGATGGAGTTTTCCATTTCTTCGTCATTTACCAGGATGTGAACAGACTCATTTTTTGCTAGAGGCCGGATGATGCTCAGGAATTCCGTTTCAACCTGCTGCATATCCTGATCAGGCCAGGTTTCCAGATTATGCGGCCAAGTCA
>DUZG01000052.1 GCA_013349585.1 Nitrospinota bacterium
GCCGCCATTTTTTTAATTTTTCCATAGCATTAACAGCTATTTTCTGATTTCTCTCCTGCTTATTTTTTATTTTCATCTCCTGAACCCAGAACAAACCAAAATTAATATTCATAGGTTGAAAATTCTTCGAACTAGATGTGGTTAAGTAATTTATTAAAGCCCCGAGAGCCGTGTCCCTTGGTGGTGGCATATAATCCTTCCCTGTTATTCCTGCAACAGCGCTCAGGCTAGCTAGTAACCCCATACTGGCAGATTCTACGTATCCCTCTACTCCAGTAATTTGCCCAGCAAAATAAATATCCGGTCGAGTTTTAAGTTGCAACTGATTACTTAACAAACTAGGTGTATCAATAAAGGTATTACGATGTATAGCACCAAAACGAAAAAACTCTGCTTTCTCCAGACCTGGAATCATTTGCACGATTCTTTTCTGCTCGGGATAAGTTAATTTCGTTTGAAACCCTACAATATTGTAAGCAGAGCTTTCTTTATTTTCCTTACGCAATTGCACAACAGCAAAAGCTATTTTTCCAGTACGAGGAACAGGAAGTCCCACCGGTTTCATAGGCCCGAATGCCAGAGTCTTAGGGCCACGTTCGGCCATAACTTCGATGGGCATGCAACCTTCAAAATAAACAGGTTTTTCAAAAGAGGCCATAGGAACTTTTTCTGAGGCATTGAGTTCTCTAATAAACTCATAATACTGTTTTTCATCCATGGGGCAGTTTAGATAATCTGCGTCCCCTTTCCCATAGCGAGAGGCAAAGAAGGCCTTATCGTAGTCAATGGAATTTGCATCTACGATAGGAGACAGAGCATCATAAAAGTAAAGATACTCCTGCCCAATTAAGCGGGAAATTTCTTCGGAAAGTTTTGGAGATGTTAGTGGACCCGTTGCAATTATGACCGGACCCGACTGCGGAATCTCAACAATCTCTTGCCGCTTCAAAGTAATCAGTGGATGGTTGGAAATTTTTCCAGTGATTTCTTGAGAAAACAAATCTCTGTCTACCGCAAGTGCTGAACCTGCTGGAACAGAATTGCGATCTCCAGAAGAAATCACAATCGAGTTAAAACTTCGCAATTCTTCTTTGAGAATATAAGGGGCAGAGTGAGGAAGGTTGTTACCTAAAGAGTTGCTACAAACCAGCTCGGCGCAACCATCGGTTTTGTGAGCGGCGGTGCGGCTGACGGAACGCATCTCATACAAGACAACAGGGACACCTCTTTCTGCTGCCTGCCAAGCGGCTTCTGACCCAGCCAACCCAGCACCAATGATGGTTAGAAAATCGTTCACGGATAATTATCAGGCTGCTGCATCGGTTTTTTTAAATCCGCATTCAGGACAAAGGGTCGTGGGCTCTTCGTTCTTTTTCCACTTTTCAATCATGAAGGGGTGTTTGCATTCAGGGCAAGCTTCAGCCTTCGGCTTATCCCAAGATGTAAATGTGCAATCCGGATATTTCGTGCAGCCATAAAATGTTCGACCTGTTTTTGTTCGTCGTGGTGCGATTTCGCCTTTGCAACCATCTTCCGGGCAGGTAATTCCCAAGCCAATAGGCTTGGTAAACTTACAATCAGGATAAGTAGAACAAGCAATAAATTTTCCGAATCTTCCTCTTTTAATTATTAAAGGAGATTTACACTTATCGCATTCACCTTCAACTTCGTCTATGGATTCCGGCTCGCCTTCGGTACCCGGTTTCTTAATGTCTCTTGCATTTTTACAATCCGGGTACGACGAACAAGCCAAAAAATTACCAAAACGGCCCCATTTTATGATCATCGGTTTATCGCATTTTTCACAGACCTCGTCCGTTTCTTCGACTTCAGCTTTGAAGTCTTTCATTTTTTTCTCAGCTTCTTCAAGGTCTTTTTTGAATGGTGTATAAAAAGAGTGGAGTACATCTCTCCATTCCTTTTTTCCATTTTCAACTTCATCCAGTTGTTCTTCCATTTTAGCAGTAAATTCTGTGGTCATAATATCGGGAAAGTTTTCAACCAAAAGATCATTGATCATGAAACCCAACTCTACCGGTTTCAATCTTCGCTCTTCATTTTGGATATAGTCTCGATCTTTAATCACGCTGATAATAGAAGCATAAGTACTGGGTCTTCCCACACCTTTATCTTCGAGTTCCTTAACCAACATCGCTTCCGTGAATCGTGCCGGTGGCTGAGTAAAATGCTGTTCCGGTGATATTTCAAGAAGTTTTAAATCCTCACCTTTTTTCAGTGCTGGCAAAATTCGGTCACTTTCTTTGGTTTCTGTCTTTTCGGTATTATCGTCATCCTGACTTTCCACATAGACTTTCATAAAGCCTGCAAACTTTAAAATCGAGCCGTTGCTGCGGAAAAGATAATTACCAGACTTAATATCAAACTGAGTTGTATCCAAAACAGCTGGAACCATTTGACAAGATACAAAGCGAGACCAGATCAACTGATAAAGACGAAATAGATCCTTTTCCAAATGTTTTTTTAAAAAGTTAGGGTCTAAAGTTACATCGGTAGGACGAATTGCCTCATGCGCCTCTTGGGCTGATTTTTTACTTTTATAGGTATTTGGTTTAGCAGGCAGGTATTCCTTCCCATATCGCTCAGGTATGAAATCTCTTACTTCTCCCAGAGCTTGATCTGACAACTTGACCGAGTCTGTACGCATATAAGTGATGAGACCGACTGTCCCTTTTTTCTCCAACTTAATGCCTTCATACAACTTTTGCGCCAGCATCATCGTCTTCTTTGGTGAATAGTTTAATTTGCGAGATGCTTCTTGTTGCAAAGAACTGGTAATAAACGGCGCGCTGGGGTTTCTTTTCCGCTCCTTTTTGGTAATCGATTCAAGAACCATCGATGAACCCACTAAGTCCTTGAGAATCTTATCAGCTTCATCTTTATTACCGATTTCAGCTTTGTCCTCGCCTATTTTAAAAAGTTTGGCCTGAAAATTCGGTTTGCAACTTCCTTCTAAATCCAAGGTTATAGACCAGTACTCCTTCGACTGAAAAGCCAGAATCTCTCGTTCTCTTTCGCATACTATCCGCAAAGCTACCGATTGCACTCGCCCTGCGCTCAATCCTCTATGAACCTTCTTCCATAAAATAGGACTTATTTTATAGCCTACCAAACGATCAAGAATACGTCGTGCCTGTTGAGCGTTAACTCTATCCAGGTTTAACTCCGTCGGGTTTGCCAAGGCCTCCTTAACAGCCTTTTTGGTTATTTCATTAAACATAACCCGATATATTTTTCCTTTTGTAAACCTTGCAACTTCATTTCCAATATGGTGGGCAATGGCTTCGCCTTCGCGATCCGGATCAGGAGCTAAGTAGATTGTATCTACTTTTTTCGCAGCGGTTTTTAGCTCTTGAAGGATTTTACCTTTACCTCTAATGGTGATGTATTCAGGCTCAAAATTATTGTCAACATCAACACCTAGTTTCTTCTTAGGAAGATCCTTGAGGTGGCCTACCGAGGCTTTTATGATAAAATCCTTACCTACAATTTTTTTAAGCGTGTTTACTTTAGTAGGTGACTCAACGATCAATAACGACTTACCCATATTTCCTCACTCAATTTATTTTGTATCACAATTAGAAACGTATATCTTACCGCTCAGCAGACGAACCAGATCTCTTAACTCAAGTTTTAATAGTGTAGCCGAAACCTGCGCTGGAGACAAATCGCTGTTTTCAATCAAACGGTCAATATGAAGGTCCTCTAATGATAAAAGCGAGAAAACCTGTCTTTCTTTATCGTTGTCCAGCTTTATTTCAGGTTTGTCCATCTTTTACCGCAAGGCAGGTAATAGCTCTTCTATCACAGACTCGGGACTGTCCACCAATTTTGCACTCGCTTTAATTAAATCATTTGTACCCTTGCTTTTAGGCGCGGTGACATTCCCAGGGACTTCAAAAACTTCCCTTCCCTGTTCAAGAGCAAAATCAGCCGTGATCAGCGCACCACTTTTTACTGCTGCCGCCTCCACCACGGTTCCCAACGATAATCCGCTCAATACCCGGTTGCGTGCAGGAAAATTGTTCCGCTCTGGTCGCGATAAGCACAGGAAACTCCGATACTATTGCACCCTGATGGAAAATTTCATTGCGCAACTTCCAATTTCGGGAGGGTAAGTATGCGCCAAACCACAGCCCAACACAGCTATCGTGTCTGCTCCGGCTTCCAAAGCTGCACTGTGAGCCAAAGAGTCTACTCCGATGCCAGTTTTAAGCATTAGCGATGGGCAATGATTTTGCCATATTCAGAAGGGTTACATGTTCCCACCACGGCCAATGGAAATGAAATTGAATTAAGGGGCTTACCTTCAACATATAAAACAGAAGGAGGATCATAAATAGATTGCAATAACTCCGGATATTCCTCGCTCGTAAGAGTCAAAATAGAAATGTCTTCTTTCTGGGCAAGCCCAAGCTCACGATCTGTAGCCCGATCAACATCAAAACCAGATATCGCCGTGGCAACTTTATCGCCTTCCCTATGAACCCTGCCGCAAATAAGCAATCTTTGCAGAAAACATTTTCAGGGGAACAAAACTTTAACCAGTCAATGGAAAATAGTTCTTCCAACGCCCGCCACCATATTCAAAGCCAGCCAGTATTTTAATACATCCATATATGCTTATCGCGATTCAACCGGGCGACAGAAAGGTTAAATTTATAAACTGAATCATAATAACCACTCAGAACCCGGGTATAAATAATGAGAGCTTGAAAAAGATCTGCAGAATCACCAATTCCAAAATCATAATTTGCCACTTCACTCACTAGCAAAGCACGTGTTATTTTTCTATTTTTCCGGGCCAACTGCATTTTCTTTTTAGCTTCAACCACTTTTAAAAAGATTTTCTTTAAAAATACATTCCCGGAAAGCTCACTGCCCTGAGCGCTCCAGATCTGATAATCCACAAAATCAAATTCGACTGGCGAAATATTCGGCTCTAATAACACAGCCTCTGACTCATATTCACCTTTAAGGGATTCAAACAACGACAAGCGAGAAATTTGTAGATCGGCTTCAACTCCATATATATCATTCAAGGTTCCAGCCAATCCCAGTTTAAGCTTTGTGATATCTGATTGACTGATATCTTCTTCACCTTCGTCATATTTCTCTTCCGCTTTACTGATGGATTTTTCAAAATGCCCTTTAACCTCATTCAGTATCTGTAATTTCTGATCTTGATACTGAATTTGATAATAGAATTTCTTAATCGAATATTCCATCTCCTGTGTTGTAGGCGAATTATCTTTATCAGCGATAGAAGAATGCAAAATATTATTCAAAGAAGGAATAGGCTCAACTCCACCTGCATAACCAACAGAACTAATCATTAAAGAAATCATCAATGTCATTGAAATACAATATTGAAATCGCTGCATAAATTCCTCGAAGGGGGAGCTTTTCTAATACGAATCTATATTAATTCAAAAAAGGAAAGAAATCTGGATAGGAAGTAAACAAGGGGCACAAAACTTCTAAAAAGAAAACTTGATGGCAACCAAGAATAATCTTTTCTTTATGAAAATACCCGATAAAGGTAAGAAGTTAAGCACCCCCCTAGAATATTAAAAATGTATCATAGGGAAGCTCCTCTGTCAATGTCATTCTGACAATAAGAACTCGAAGAGGCAGGTTTATTGACAATAATAGCTTTTATAAACATAGACTTAATTCACCCATGTCAAATTATCTAATATTATGTGAGATTTATCACCTTGTTTTTAAAGGGGTTGTAATAGTTGGAAAGGCGTTAAAAATACCCAACATTTTTTAGCAGTTTTCGGGAATACTGCCTTATTTATCAAGCTATTGGAAATTATATTTGGGAAAATGGGATGGGGATAAATGTCAGCATAAAAATCAGGATCGAGACCACCCCAAGTACTTTTTGGAAGGTACCCAAGTCGCCGGAGTCCTCTTGTAGAGGAGCGGTTTTGAATCCCATCAAAACTATCATAACAGCCCAGAAAAACCAGCCAGGCCAAAAATAGCCTAGAGGAAATAATGCTACAAAAAAAAGTTTCCCTATCAAACTATGCTTATCAGGGAAAAGTGCATAAATAATATGCCCTCCATCTAACTGACCTACAGGCATCAAATTTAAAGCTGTCACCAACATGCCTATCCATCCCGCAAAAGCGATAGGATGCAGATGAATATTTATAAATGGCGAGCTTGGATCAACCCCAAGAATCACCTCTGAAAATAGATTTAGAATGAAAGAACTACCAAAACTGACTCCACCCATAGCAACCGAAGGCGTTACCCGCGATAGGTATAAACCTAAAGCCAACATAGGCACGGCCACCACGAATCCTGCAATTGGGCCTGCGGCACCTATTTCCATCAATACCCTTCGATTGGGTATCCGTTGTTTGATTTGAATGAAGGCACCAAAAGTACCCGCTATGAAAATGGGAGGCGCAGGAATAAAATAAGGCAGTGTGGACTGTACACCGTTTTTTCTACTTGCCCAATAGTGTCCGAATTCGTGAGCCCCTAAAATTAATAACAGGCTGATGGAAAATAAAAAACCGCCGGCAAGGTAAGTTGTGATCAAGGTAGCAATAAGAAGGATAGAAAATAACCACCAATTTTTTTTTACAGGATTTGTGGGATCGTCAAATGTGATATGTGACTCTTGAATAGAATTCGAATCGAAACTCTCTTTCTGATTCACGTTATAGAGTCAAAGAGGTTTGTGGGTGAACGAACGTGCATTTTCGCCCGAATAATCACTGACAGTTTGACCTTTGCCATACACCCTGTAATTGTAGATTACCAGACCTTCTAGACCCACTGGCCCCCGGGCATGAGTTTTATTGGTACTAATACCGATTTCAGCACCCAATCCGTAACGAAAACCATCGGCAAACCGGGTGGATGCATTCCACATAACACTGGCAGAGCTCACCCCATTCATAAACTCCTCGGCTGTTTCACCGTTTTCAGTTATTATCGTATCTGTGTGCCCTGAGCCATGTTTATTGATAAAGCTAATAGCTTCCTCCAAGTCTCCGACAATTTTGATTGCTAATTTGAGGTCATTATATTCTTCGTCCCATTCATTTTCCGATGCGGGGGATAGTTGCGTGGCAATTTCACAAGTTTCATCACACCCAACCAACAAAACCCCTTTCTCCTGAAACTTTTCGACCAGTTGCGGGATAACTTTAGAAGCGACCTCTCTGTGAACAAGAAGGTTTTCCATCGCATTGCAAGCTGCTGGGTATTGTAATTTGGAATCCAGCGCAATTCTCAATGCTTTGCTTAAATCCGCTTCCTTATCAATATAGTTGTGACAAATTCCCTCAGAGTGCCCTAGAACTGGTATACGAGTATTCTCTTGGATATATTTAACGAAATCGTTGCTACCTCGCGGAACGACGAGGTTAATATATTTTTCCTCTTTCAACATATCGGCAACTTCAGACCGGGTTTCAATCATTTGCACTGCAGCCTCTGGAACCCCATCTACTTTTTTGATAGCATCGGTCAACAAACCCACGATTACCTTATTGGAGTTTTGTGCCTCGCGGCCCCCCTTTAAAATCACAGCATTTCCAGACTTAAGACAGAGAGAAGATATTTGTGGAACAGCATCGGGTCGAGACTCAAAAATAGCACCAATGACACCTATAGGACAGCTCACCCGATATACAGTTAAGCCATCATCAATTTCCATAGCACTTTGACGAACCCCGATAGGGTCAGGCAAAGCCACAACACTGCGAATTCCTTGAGCCATGCCGCGAACTTTATTTTCATTTAAAGTCAAACGTGCAATGAGAGGTTTTGCAATGCCCTCTTTATTAGCAAACTGCAGATCCTTTTCATTGGCTGAAAGAATCACATCACAATTGGCTTCCAGCGCGTTCGCCATTTCTTCGAGCACCTGATTCTTAATATCCGTTGAAAGGTGAGCAAGAAGCAATGCCGCAGAGTTAGCCTTTTTTGCAATTTCAGATACTGTCATATTATTTCCAAATTCAACTTTTAATAAAATATGAATAATTCATAAAACTAATTATCTGTAAATAACCAGAACCTTTTCCATGCGGTTGACTTTAAAAGCCGCCATAGCAGAAGCCTCTCCCAACAAGTTCTTTCCCAGATCAAGAGTTTTTAAGGCTGGGAAGGCATTTGACCCAATCAACACCACCGCACCCTTATCAGTAATATTATTATCGCCCAAATATAAAATTTCGAGCTTAGGAAAATGTGTGGATTTCGAGAATGCCAATGCTCCTTCATCACTAACTTCATTACGGAACAAGTTTAGAGTTTCCAGTTTTAGAAAATTCTCAGATTTGGCAATAATGGCAGCTCCAAAAGGAGTAATGATATTATCGTTTAGCATCAGAGTTTTTAAATCAAAAAAATTCTTCGAGCTAACCAAAAATTTCATACTGTCATCGCTTATCTCATTTTTCCATAACTTGAGAGATTCCAGTTTAATAAGATAAGGCGATTCTGCAATTGCTTTTAATCCGACATCTCCGAGCAAGTTTCCCCAAAGATCCAAATGTTTCAGTTTCGATAAATGTGGAGACTTAGCCAAAGCCTTCATTCCCCGAGCTCTTATTCTATTTCCCTGAAGATGCAATGTGGTAAGCGATGACAAAGACTCCATTGCTGCCAGCTCTTTTGCACCTCGGGGGCCAATATTCAATCCAGTAAGATCAAGAGTTTTGCCATCTTCGCTGATTCTTTTTTCAACCATAGTAGAAATATCAACTGCCTGCACAGAACTCGCGCAAAAAACTATACAAGCAATAACTAAAAGAGTTTTCTTAAACATAAGGTTAGGTTAACAAATACTTGAAGATGGTGTAAATAATTTTTGTGCCCGCCTTAAAGGTGCCCGAAACTGTTCCCGTAATCTTGGAAACCCCTATACGCTCACGATACTTGACAGGAACCTCCTGAATTCTCAATCCATTTTTTACGGCCTTGATCTGCATCTCCACCGTCCAGCCAAAATCTATGTCCTGCATACCAATATCAATTAAGGAACTATAACGAATCGCGCGAAAAGGGCCCAGATCGGTGAAGGAATAGTTAAAAAATAGCTTGATCAAAAAAACCGCAAGCAAGTTGCCATAACGCGCTTGTGGTAGCAAAGCCCTTCGACTTTTGGGAAGAATCATTCGACTACCCAACACAAAATCCACATCCCCTTTTTCTATCGGGTTTACGAGTTCAGTTATTTCTTCAGGAAAATCGCTGAAATCACCATCGAGAAAGACAACGATATCAGTAGTATCCAATTCGTCTATCCCCTTAAGACAAGCAGAGCCATAACCTTTTCTTGGCTCTTCTACCACTCGCGCACCATGTTCGGTAGCAACAAGAGCGGTATTGTCGGTGGAGTTGTTATTGACAACTATTATTTCGTGAATTTTGTCTTGCGGCAACGCATCGAGGACAAGTCCAATCGAGCTTTCTTCGTTAAATGCGGGGATGATTATAGAAATTCTGGAAGACATGGCACCAGTGCCCGGGATCAAGGGTTGATGGCTTTTTTAATACTCGCCAAAAACTCAGCCAGCTTAAGGTCACGTTCAGCAGGGTCACTGTGTGCTTCAATCAGTTTTACAATGGCACTACCAATGATCACGCCATCGGAAATTTGCGCAGCCTGCTTCGCCTGTTCAGGACCAGAAACTCCAAACCCTACCAGTACCGGCAGTGAAACAGATTTTTTTATCTCATCGACCTTTTCTTCCAATCCCGCAGAAAGAGATTCTTTGGTTCCTGTGGTACCCGTCAACGAAATATAATATATGAAACCTTTGCTAATTTTCCCTACTTGCTCAATTCGGGACGGTGTACTGGTCGGAGCCAACAAAAAAACCATATCCAGACCTTCAGCAAGTCCCAGAAATTCTTCCGCCTCTTCTGGTGGTAGATCAGGAATAATAACGCCATCCACTCCGGCCTTAACAGCATCGGCGACAAACTCTTTTTGTCCATAAACAAGTACAGGATTAAAACTGGTCATCAGGATAATCGGAAGCTCAG
The DNA here is from genome assembly GCA_013349585.1 of Nitrospinota bacterium. Lineage (GTDB taxonomy): Bacteria > Nitrospinota > Nitrospinia > Nitrospinales > VA-1 > UBA8687. The sequence goes on from DUZG01000052.1 coordinate 10,048, forward strand.
AGGTCTTTCTGATATCGGCAACCAACTGGATAATTTTTTTAAGGGTCGTACCATTTTGCAAAGAACGGTGTGAAGAAGCCTGGATGGTGGGTCCATCCGCTAGTGGATCTGAGAAAGGTACTCCTATTTCGATAATATCTGCACCATTTTTTTCTATGACCGCAAAAATATCCTTGGAGGCAGAAAGGTCCGGATCACCTGCTGTATAAAAAGCAACCAGGGCCTTCTTACCATTCAATGAGGCTAAACGTTTTTCAATACGACTCACAGAGAAACCCCCATCCTGTCCGCGATCTGATTAACATCTTTATCGCCGCGACCTGAAAGGCAGACCAAAATGATCTCATCCTTTTTCATTTTAGGTGCCAGCTTGGCAACATGCGCAATCGCATGGGAAGACTCTAATGCTGGAATAATTCCTTCTTTGGTACATAAAAGCTTAAATCCTTCCAACGCTTCCGCATCCGTAATGCTCGCATAGGTAGCCCTCCCCGAATCCTTGAGATAACTATGCTCGCACCCTACCCCAGGATAATCTAATCCCGCAGAGATGGAATGAGCCTCAGTCACCTGTCCACCATCATCGTGCAATAGATAGCTCTTCATGCCATGGAGAACACCAGGTGATCCTTTAGTGAGAGAAGCACCATGTTTGTCCGTATCAACCCCAAGTCCTGCCGCTTCAACTCCAACTAACTTCACCTCATTGTTTTTCAGAAAGGGATAAAACAGTCCCATCGAGTTACTACCACCACCCACACAGGCCACACATGTGTCGGGCAGTCGTCCTTCCATTTCCATTATTTGTCGTGTCGACTCTTCACCGATGATTTTCTGAAAATCGCGGACTATCATCGGGTAAGGATGCGGACCCACCACCGATCCGATAATATAATGTGTGGTCTCTACAGTGGTGATCCAGTTGCGAATAGCTTCACTGGTTGCATCTTTAAGGGTTCGCGTACCACTGGTGACAGGAATAACATTGGCTCCTAACAATCGCATTTTGAAAACATTGAGCGACTGTCGCTTCATGTCTTCTTCCCCCATGAACACATCGCATTCCAGTCCGAATAAAGAAGCCGCAGTCGCTGTGGCTACTCCATGCTGACCGGCACCCGTTTCTGCAATCACCCGCTTTTTTCCCATTCGCTGAGTCAGCAAGGCACTGCCAATGGTGTTATTAATTTTATGCGCGCCGGTGTGGGTGAGGTCTTCCCGTTTTAAATAAATTTTTGCACCGCCCAGATGCTTTGTGAGTCGCTCGGCAAAATACAAGGCAGTCGGTCGCCCAACATAATGCTTCAAATAATAACTCAAGTCCTCTTTGAACTTCGGGTCTTCCTTAGCCTCTTCATAAAGAGTTTGCAACTCTTGCAATGCTGGCATCAGAGTTTCGATCACATACTTGCCGCCAAATTTTCCATAATGCCCCTTGGCATCTGGCAAATTATGTTTGTTCATATTTTTCTCCCTGCCTTTGCATTTTTCAAAAAAGCCCGAATCTTTTTATGATCTTTAATTCCAGGTTCACTTTCCACCCCCGAACAAACATCGACCCCATAGGGGCGTACCTGTCTAATTGCCTGCTGAACATTATTGGGTGTCAAACCTCCTGCCATAATAACCGACCCAAACTTTTTAGCGGGTAGTACCAAATTCCAGTCAAACACTTTCCCCGTTCCTCCGTGCAGATTTTCTGAAAACGTATCCAGAAGAAACCCACAGACCAGGAAACCAGAAAGTTTTTTCACCGACTGCATATCTTTAATTCTAAAGGCCTTGATTACCCTACGCCGTATTTTTTTACAAAATGTAGGAGACTCATCACCGTGCAATTGAATTATATCGAGATTACAATAGTCCGCAATTTTGTTTATCTGTTCTGCTGTTTCATCAACAAAAACACCAACAGTATCGACAAACGGCGGAAGTTCTAAAACAATTTCACGAACTGTTTTCATGGTAACTGAGCGCGGACTTTTTTTATAGAAAATAAAACCCACTGCGTCCGCCCCCTCTTCCACAGCGAC
>DUZG01000053.1 GCA_013349585.1 Nitrospinota bacterium
AATTATTCTATAGTACCCCCGCTCGAAGTAAATTCTTGAAAGGCGATTCCACCGAATTTTCTCATATCACTCAAGTGGTGACGCAGCAGGCGCTAGCTTATCCTGCTATTAAATTTCAATTGACTCATAATGGACGTGATGTAATCCAGACCTTACCCACGGATCAAATCCATTACCGTGTTGCTGAACTTTTTGGCGCAGACCTTGGCAAGTCACTGGTACAGGTGAAATCGAGTTCAGGGGATTACCAATTAGAAGGTTATGTGTCTAATCCGGTTTACACTCGGTCGAACCGGTCTGCACAATATTGTTTCATCAACGGACGGTTCGTCCGGGATAAAGTGATTCTTCACGCTACACAGCAGGGATACAGTCATTTGCTACCGAAAGGTCAGCATCCGGCTCTGTTTTTATATTTGACCATGGACCCAAAATTGCTGGATGTGAATGTTCACCCTTCGAAGGCACAAGTGCGGTTCGCATTTCAGCAGGATGTTCATCAATTCGTTTCCCGCAGCATCCGCGAAGCCCTTGAAAAAAATATGCAGGCACCCGATGCTCGTCCCATAAACGACGATATTCCTATACATTCAAACTATAGAAAACCGATTGAAACCCCTTCATGGATAGGCAAATTAGAGGAATCAACTTCATTCAGCCAGGGGAACCTTTCTGATGCTTTAAGAACGATGGCGGGCACTCATGGCTTCGAGTCGCAAACTACCACGCCTTCATCACAAGTGACTTGGTTTGATAAACATCCGATACCGGTTTCGCACCTTATATATTCCGAATTCGAACCTTTAGGACAATTGGACTCTTCTTTCATTATCATGCAGGGCAAAAAAGGGTTGCTGGTGGTCGATCAGCATGTGGCTCACGAACGGATTTTGTATGAACGGTTCCGCGAAGCGGCGAAGGAGAAAAAAATCGAAGTGCAAAATCTTTTATTTCCCTTAACCATCGAGTTTTCTCCGGCGGAAACCGAAATATTGACCCCGCATTTGGATCGCTTACAGCAATTGGGATTAGAACTTGAGGCCTTTGGGAAAAATGAATTTCTCTTACGATCCGTACCCGCCATTCTAAAAAATATCGATAACGAGAAGCTACTTCGCGATACTATTGAAATTCTTCCTAAAGGCGGTGAGGAAAATGTCCTGCACGATAAATATGAAGATGTTCTTATAATGATGTCCTGCCGGAACGCTATCAAGGTCAACCACCCCTTAAACCTGGATCAAATCCGCAAACTGATTTCTGATCTGGAACAAACCACCATGCCCTTTACTTGCCCACACGGTAGACCCATATCCCTATTATTCGATATGGATGACATCCTAAAAAGATTCCTCCGCAAGTAGTCCTCTGGCGAGGCTAATATAATTAATTTTGTTGGGCAGGGGGCGCACGGCCTAATTTACCACTCGTCGGTTTTTAGGGTAATTCATCAAGGTTTAGGTCTGCTTCCGACCCAGGCTGTGTGAAAATGTAAAGTACAGATAATTTTTTAGTAAAAGTTATCTCATTTATTTTTAATTCCAGATTAAGTTATTTTGAGCCATTGGTATTCTTGATTTGGGTAGTATTTTGAAAAAATACCTATATATCAGCTTCTATTTTAGAAAATGAAGGCCTATCAGGCCATCATTGCCTCTATTACGATAACATCGCTTAATAATATTGACGACTCTGTGTTTTCACACAGTCTGGGCCGAAAACAGATAAGGGCTAAAATGGGTTAGTTGAGACATAACATTCTAATAAATGCCTATCCAGAAGCTTGACACCGTTTTTTTCGCTATATGGGAACCGACCTATTGTAACCAGTCGCTGGCTGGTTAATCGCGGATGGTGATTTTTTTGATGGATTTCGCCAGTTTTCTGAGTTTGATGGCGGTTTTGGCTTTTTCTTCTTTTCGGGGGATTTTTTTAGGTTTGCGATAACGAATCGATTTCCTGGTGTTGGTGAAAAACCATTCGGCATCGAGCAAGAACTTTTCGCGGTTGCCGGAATTCATTTTTCTAAATAAAGTGAGTAGCTTTTGTTCTTCTTTATTCGTGCTGATAAGGTTGTCGTTAAGCTGGCCTTTGAACATCAGACGTCCTTCCTCTAAACCACCGCCAATAACTTCTAATGGAGCTTTGGAGGTTGGAAATTTTTCCTGATCGGGTGTCTGCAGGTCTTTGGAAAAAACTTTAGTGGTCAGTAACCGGTCGAGGGACAGGTTTCCTAATCGTGCTAATTTCACTAGGACGGAAACTGGGGCATCTCTTTCTCCAGCTTCGTAACGGACGTAGGTTCTAAACCCAATCTCGAGAACTTCAGACAAGGCCATTTGCGTGCAATTGATATTTTTCCGGATCGTTTTTAAGTTGTCGGAGAGGATAGTCATAATGCTTAGACCAGTGCTTTAAAAATTTAAGCTAGCTCTATTCCATTTTTTCTTAAAAACTTGTAGGCTTCATCAATCCAAAAACGTTCTTTTTCCAATTTGTAATCAGGCAGGTCTTTTGAAGAGCCGATAATATTTTTCATATAATCGATGGCTTCCTGCTTCTTGCCCCTTTTATCCAGCAGTTGAGCGTAGTGATAATAGGCTTTGAAGAAGTGGAAAGAGTTGATTACATCTCCGTATGTCTCTAACGCTTTTTCATCTTTCCCGCCTAAGCGGTAGCACTCAGCAAGTCCAAAAATAGCATTGCCGTAGTCATATTTTTTTTCAATAGTGGTTAGTTTTTCTAATGCAACGGCGCCTTCATCGAATTTTCCAAGACCATGGAAACATTTTGCAAGTCCGTATCTCGCCTCCAGCATTTCTGGATCACGTTGTATGGCTTCTTCAAAGTTAGGAATAGCCGCTTCATATTTTTTTTGTTCTATATAAACCTGCCCTAGTTTTTCGTAGTGGTAGGCTTTATTAAATTGCTTGATCAGTTCTTTGAGCTGTAGGGTTTCTTCCGTCTCGACGTCTTTTTTCACAGGTTTGGCAAAAGGAATGATTGTGCCGAGTACTCCACCACTGCTTTTGCTATTACCGGCACTGGTACTGCTGGCTCGATTTTTAATGGCGAAAAAATACGCTACCGCACCAATAGGGGGGAGCAGGATTATAATGATTATCCAGACAAAATGTTCACGCCTTTGTATACAGTCCAGAACCATCCACAGCATGAATCCGGCTGCTAAGTAGTTAAATATTTCTTGCAATTCTACCTCTGTTTTTTGTAGGGACAATAAAAGCGCCTTGTCCGGATTTGAAATCAGGACCCTTCAGCCACCTTATTGGCGGCATCGAGGAGTAAGACTTTTGGCTGATGGGATTCCTTATCAATATCTATATTACCATAAGCCGCAACAATGATGCGATCATTTATCTGCGCTAGTCGCGCCGCAGCCCCATTGATCGAAAACGTTCCAGAGCCTCGTTTGGCTGTTATCACGTAAGTGATAAAACGGCTGCCAGAGTTGATATTGTAGATATGGACTTGTTCGTAGGGATGGATATCTACCCGATCCAACAAATCTTCGTCAATGGCAATACTACCTTCATAATCAATTTCGGTTGCTGTCACCGTAGCCCGGTGCAGTTTCGATTTCAACATTATTCTTTGCACTTTTTAATCCTTTACAATGCAATTATCGATGAGTCGGGATGATCCGATTTTTACAGCCAGCGCGATCAACGTGCGGCCTTTGACTTCTTCTATTTCTTGCAAACTGATGGGATCGCAAATCGATATGTAATCGATTTGCATCCCAGATTCAGCGGTGATTCTATCTTTCATACTCTGCTTCAATTGACTTGCTGCCGTAGTTCCTTGACGAATTTTTTCTTTCGCATCTTCTAACGACCTCGAAAGGGAAAGAGCTTTCTGCCTATCTTCAGCTGATAGATTAAGGTTGCGTGAACTCATGGCAAGTCCATCTGGCTCGCGGACCAAGGGTACTCTATGAACAGAAATGTCGAGATTTAAATCTCTTACCATAGTTTCTATCACCGCAAGCTGTTGCCAATCTTTTTCTCCAAAAAAGACATGTTGCGGGCGAACGATATTAAACAATTTTAAAACAACGGTTGCCACACCTTTGAAAAGTCCAGGCCGACTTGTACCACATAATTGATCGGTGATTTCATCTACCTGTACATATGTTTTAAATCCTTTGGGGTAGATTGTTTCTCGATGAGGTTGAAATAGTACATCCACTCCGGCGGATTCCAATTTTTCTATGTCACCTTCCAGGTCATGGGGGTAAACATCAAGGTCTTCATTGGCGCCGAATTGTATAGGGTTTACAAAAATGCTGACAACCGTATGGTCGCAAGTGCTCAAAGACTGCTTTACTAGACTCATATGCCCTTCGTGTAAATATCCCATGGTAGGCACAAAACCAACGCTAGTTCCATGAAACGAGTTTGAAATTCTTTTCATTGTACGGGTCGAGGACGCCTTCTGCATGAGGACTTGTTGTTTTAACTCAGCGACCATCATTCACCTGCTTGAGAGAACCTTTTTTTAGATTATAGCTGTGCTCCGGGCCTGGAAAAGCTTCGCTATGAACTTCATCAATGAACTCGTTGACGGCATTTTGAATGACATCCGCTAATTGAGCGTAGTGTTTGACAAATTTGGGTGTGAAGTCGGGATTTAATCCGAGCAGGTCATGAGTCACAAGAATTTGTCCATCGCATTTTGAGCCTGCTCCGATGCCGATAGTGGGGATTTCCAGAACCTGGGTGATTTCACCAGCAAGCTCCTCTGGCATTCCTTCTAGAACCAGAGAGAACGCACCTGCTTTTTGCAGGTCTTTTGCATCCTGCTTAATTTGTTTTGAGTCGAGAAAAGTTTTGCCCTGAACTTTATAGCCACCAAACTGATGTACCGATTGAGGGGTTAATCCGACATGCCCCATTACCGGAATACCCGCTTGAACGATTGCGTTTACTCGGTCGGCCATGTGAGTGCCACCTTCCAGTTTAACTGCTGCGGCATGGCCCTCTTGAATCAGGCGACCGGCATTGGTCACGGCCTGTTCTACAGAAATCTGGTAAGACATGAACGGCATATCCGCCACAACCAATGACCGGTGTGCTCCGCGTTTAACGGATTGCGTATGGTAGAGCACATCTTCAAGGGTTACGGAAAGTGTGTTTTCATGCCCCTGAGAAACCATTCCCAAAGAGTCGCCCACCAGCAAAATATCTATGGCCGTGGTGTCTAGCAATTTTGCAAAACTGAAATCGTAGGCCGTTAAAGCGGTGATTTTATTTTCTGAATTTTTCCTTGCCGTAATAGCGGGAACAGTGACAAGTTGATTTTTCATTATAGTTTGCGGGCTGTGGCTGAGAGTCTAACTGGCAGGAGCAGGGAATCGAATTTAACGACTCCCTTCGGCAATGGCCGAAAGAGAAGCAAAGATGACGGAGCATTGAAAATGCCGATATTTTGAAACTCATAAAAATTAAACTGGTTTTTTAGGAATTTCTAGAATTCAGTATTTATCCAACAATGCTTTTTTGAAACGCGTAGCAAAACTTAAAGCCCTGAAGGGTCTTCCTGTTCTTTGCGTTTACTTGTCAGTATGAAGCTTTCTCCGTCCCGGTCCGTTAGGATCCAAGCGGATTATAATATTCTCTACCTATTTTATGGCTGTTGACCTTCTTAATCAACTCATCTAGGTCACATTTTTTTTCAACGAAGTCGATCTCATTGGTATTTATGACCAAAAGTGGTGTTTCAGAATAATAAAAAAAGAAATTATTGAAGGCTTTGTTGACAGAGTCGAGGTAGTCCGGGTCCATAAAGGCTTCATACTCCCGTCCTCTTTTAGCAACTCTTTCCTGTAGCACTTCTGTGCTGGCCTGCAAATAAATGACCAAGTCGGGTTTCGGAGCTTTGGCGTCGATCAAGTTGAAGATTTGTTCGTACAAATTAAACTCATGATCTTCAAGGTTGAGACGGGCAAAAATTTTATCGCGCTGAAACAGATAATCAATGACAACCACGGAGTTGAAAAGATCTCTTTGCGCCAGTTGCATATACTGGTTGTATCGGCTCAGTAAAAAAAAAACTTGGGTCTGGAAAGAGTAGGCTTCTTTATCTTCATAAAATTTGGATATGAAAGGATTCGAATCGGTATCTTCCAATATCAGGCGCGCGCCATACTGTTCGTCTAGCAGATTGACAAGAGATGTTTTGCCAGCACCGATGGCTCCTTCAATGGCAATAAATCTAGGTTCGATTGTGGGTTTTGTCATTGTTTCGTTTTTCCGCTTGTTACTCTAGAATTTCTTTTATGGTTAACTTCAAATCTCTGTGATCGCCGGATTTTACGACAGTCACATCAGAAGCCCAAAGTTGGAAGCTCAATTTATCTTTTCCCCACCCAGAGCAAACAATTATGGGGGCATTTTTAGTTTTAAATTTTTCGATTATTTTTACGCCGTCATCACCATTTAATTTTAAGTCCAGAATGATGAGTTGCGGTTTATTCGCATTCTTTAGCGCATCTTCTACAGAACTGAAAGCGGAAACTGTAAAAGTTTCATTTTCGAGCTCTTTATAATAGGGCCGATTTTGACCGTTGGAGTCATCGACGATAAAGATATTTTTTGAAGTCAAAATCAGAGCGACAGCTGAATGTTAAAATTGATAATCCACGGTTAGTTTTTATAATAATCGGGATGTTTTTGCAATGTTTAATGGTTGGGCGGGATGTCCTGGAAAAGACTGGAATATTGCTGTGCAGCATTATTCCAACTGAAATCCATGTCCATGCCATTGTTTATCAAACGGTCTCAGCCAAGCTTATCGGCAAACCAGACCATAGAGTTTTGCAAAGCTTGCTGAATGATTTCCGATCATTAGGTGCAAATTTAAAGCCTGTTCCCGTTTTGCCATCAAAGGGCTGTACGGAATCATCGAGTCGACCAACAGAACTCACAATAGGGACTGTACCGTACTTTAATGTATATATTTGCATGAGTCCGCAGGGTTCGTATATAGAAGGCATCAATAAAATATCGCTGCCCGCAAGAACCTGATGTGCCAGCGCATCGTCAAAGGTTAAGACCACTGCGAATCGGCGGGGATTGGCCTTGGCTAATTCACTGAAAAAATTTTCGTATTTGGAATCGCCTTCCCCTAAAACCACCATACACTGATCTTTTAAATCCTCGGAAGCCTCCATTAAAAAATCAATTCCTTTCTGGCTAGAAAGGTGGGAGATCATGCAAAGCAGGAAAGTACTTTTATCTATCTTCAGGGAAAATTTTTTGATCAATGCATCGCGGTATTTTTGTTTCTGGGAGAGGGAACCGGGGCCATAATTTTCAGCAATTAATTTGTCTGTGCCGGGGTTCCAAACAGAATAATCCACTGCATTTAAAATTCCAGTCCCGATTTTAGAAAACTCATTTTCCCGTAAAACTCGATGCCCTCAGGGCCTGAAAAACTATCGGGAAGTGCGGTAACTGGAAACTTGTCCATAGAGAAATTACCCTGATAGCCAAGATTGTGAATGGAAAATAAAGTGCGTATCTTTGAATATCAGGGGTCTTCGATGGCTTTCAAGTAAGCAGGAATCAGACCTGTATGCCAGTCGTTGCAGTGGATGACATTGGGCTGAAAGTCGAGGGCTTTACAGGCTTCTAAAGCGGCCTGGCAAAAGAAAGCAAATCGCTCGGCATTGTCGGTATACTCTGACCCCGGTTCACCATATAGATATTCGCGGACAAAATAGGCGTTGTTTTCTACGAGATAAACCGGGACGTCTTCTGCAAGTTTGCCTGCATACAAGGTGGCTTTTGTTTTTCCAATTTCTATTTTCTGTTTCAGGGAATGGATCGGTTGCGATTTCGTGCATGCGTATTTTGGTAGCAGGACGCGGACATCATGGCCCAGCTTTTTAAGGGCAGAAGGCAGTGACCCTGCGACATCGGCTAACCCTCCGGTTTTAGAAAATGGAAAAAATTCGGCGGCGACCAATAAAATTTTCAAAGGAGAACTCATAAGTTTGCACCTTATGAAATACATACTAAAAAGTCAATCGAAGTGGATTATTCCCCAAAATCATTGATTGCATGGCAGTTAATATTTATAATTAATTTGTCTAACATAAAATTAAGTACTCAATGGAAAACAAGAAAATTGTGATGGCGGTGTCGGCAGGAATAGCGGCTTATAAAGCTGTGGAACTTTTAAGAATGCTGATGAAAGAGGGGGCCGAGGTTCAGGTTGCGATGAGTGCCAACGCGGCGAAGTTTGTTATGCCTCTAACATTTGAAGCACTATCGGGAAAGCCTGTTTACCACCAGACTTATGATTCGAAAAATTCTGCAGATATGGAGCATATCCGTATCGCTGAAAACGCCGATTTGATGCTTGTGGTGCCTGCCACTGCATCGACTATTGGGAAAATCGCAAACGGTTTGGCAGACGATGCCTTGAGCAATCTCTATCTGGCTTTCAAAGGCTCGGTAATGGTTGCTCCAGCTATGAATGACGGAATGTGGCAAAACCCTGCAGTGCAGGATAATATTGCAAAACTAACATCTCGCGGCGTGAAATTTGTTGATCCGGAACAAGGTGAATTGGCCTGTGGCTCTATAGGACCTGGCCGCCTTGCCGATCTCGATACGATCATGGGAAGAGTGAGAAATCATTTTAATCAGCTAAAGGACTTGCAAGGCTTGCGTATTCTGGTGACAGCAGGGCCTACCCACGAACCTTTGGACCCCGTGCGTTATCTTTCCAATCCTTCTTCGGGGAAAATGGGGTATGCGGTGGCTGAGTGTGCAAAAGCCCGTGGTGCTGAAGTCGTTTTGATCAGCGGTCCGACTTACCTGAACCCACCTGCGGGGATCAAGTTTGAATCCTGCAAAACTGCGGCAGACATGAACAGTCTAGTCCAAAAACATTTTTTGGAATGTGATGTGTTGGTGATGTCTGCGGCTGTTGGAGATTTTACTGCAGAGAAGCTTGAAAAGGAAAAAATCAAAAAGCAAGAAGAGGAAGGATGGACTCTAAGACTTGTTGCCACTAAAGATATTTTGATGGAAGCGACTAAAATAAAAACGAGACAGTTTGTAGTCGGGTTTGCCGCCGAAACGCAAAACCTGGTTGAAAGCGCTCTGAAAAAATTAAGGAAAAAGAAACTAGACTTGATTGTTGCCAACGATATCAGCGCACCTGGAATTGGGTTTCAGTCTGACAACAATCAGGTAACCTTGATTGACTCTGATGAAAAAATTGAGAACCTACCGCGAATGACGAAGAAAGAAATTGCCAATATCTTATTAGATAGGATCAGTTGTGCGAAAGGCTAGAATAGAGATTTTGCACAGCGAAAGCCGATACTGGTAGACCGGTTGACCGGAGTGGTGGCGTTTCTATAAGTCAAGTTCACATCTTCGGCATTATGTCTCCAGCTACCTCCACGGATGATTTTATACTTACCTGCTTCTGGTCCTGGTGGATTTTCCTTGGGAGAAAATAAATAGTATTCGGGATAGTGCCAGTCGTTTACCCATTCGGCAACATTGCCGGAAAGATCGTAGATTCCATAGTCTGACTTGCCATTTTCAAAAGAACCGACTGCCGTGGTTTTTTTTATATCTTCGTTATAATTGAGTTTGCTGGAGTCAGGCGGTGTATTGCCCCAGGGATATTTTACCGGGCGTTTGCCTCGTGCTGCTTTTTCCCATTCCGCTTCTGAGGGTAACCGCTTATTTTGCCATTCGCAAAACTTCACTGCTTCTTTCCAGGCAATCCCCACAACAGGTTGCTTTGGTTCTTTAAAGTTAGGATTGTTCCACCCCATCGGTTTTTTACCACCTGTTTCTTTGGTGTATTTTGCATAAGCGTCATTTGTCACTTCGAAAATATCCATGTAAAAATCATCGAGGTAGACTTCGTGAGCGGGGTTTTCTGGGCCCAAAGTGTGTCGGTCGGTGTTGAACAGGTCATGCGGTCGTAATTCGAACATGGACTTTTTGCTTCCCATCTGGAAAAGTCCTTTAGGAATCAATACCATGCCCTCTGGGGCTGATTCTTCGCCATAGGTTGGGGTAGTCAGCAAAACGGAAAAAAGTAGTAAAAATAGAGTTTTCATCGTTGTGGACTGGGATTTTTAAAGATCGGATTATAGAGAATTTCCTGCCGCATGGCAATCAGCAAAATTTGTAAACCTGACCTTATTTTAAAGGAATTTAGTGGCTTGATGAATAGGGGCAATGGCAATTGACAGTGTTGTTTAATCGTACTAGAATCTATCATTATAATAACAAAAAAGTTTTTTAAACTTATTGAGCCCGGTAGCCGATAATGCTGGAAAACTTGGAGTTTTAAATGGAAGATCCTAAAAAAGAACCTATAGCCATAAGCCGTAATCAGGACTCAAAGCTATGCCTCAATTGTGGTTTCCCTAACCGCAATACAGATAGCCAGTGCATGTATTGCCGAACCAGCCTGACAGAAGATGCTGGGCTGATCAACTGGCTAAGGCAGACTTATTATGTCCTTCGATGGCGCTGGCAACTCAAGCAAAAGCGAGAAGGTATAGAAAAACCACTACCCAAAACGCCTTTTTATAGAACCGCAGGGTATTTTTTTCTAGGACTTGTTTTGAGTGGTGCTGGAATTTTTGTATTTACCAGCGCGGTCGGTCAAAACTCTTTCACCAGTGGCCTGATTGCATTACTTTTAATGGGCTATGGGGTTTTTACGCTGAAAAACCTTCTTAGTAAACAAGAATAGCTCCCTCCAGCCTAGAAACGCATAACTTTCCTTGCCAATTTTTATTCCCCTATCTTGCCTTTGACAAAGCAAGTCTTATAAGCAGTTAAAAGACTCATACTATTAAAAGTGTACTCTGGTTCTGCATAATGAGTTTATCCTATAGACGATGCGAGACGTGATATCTAAAACAAATGAAACGATAGCTTTACCCGTTAAAGGCATGAGTTGTGCCAGCTGCTCGGCGCGGATTGAAAAAAAAGTCGGGGAGTTGGATGGGGTCTATTTGGCTAAAGTCAATTTTGCCGCTGAAATGGCAACCGTAGAGTTTGATCCTGAAAAGATTAGCGCAGAACAATTTCCAGAAGAGATCAAAAAACTCGGCTTTGAGGTGCCTTCGGTCCATGAAACTTTCCCTATTGAAGGCATGACCTGTGCATCCTGTGTCTCCAGGGTTGAAAAAAAATTATCCTCTCTCCCCGGTGTGTCGGATGTGAAAGTCAATCTGGCCACAGAGCAGGCATCCATTGAATATCTTCCCGCTCTTATTGGTTTTAACGGACTAAAAGAAGCTCTGTCCAATGCCGGTTATCATTTGCGTCCCGCTAAATCAGAGGAGGGTTTGCCCTCCGATGAAGAAAATCGACATCTCAAAGAGTTGGTAACTTTAAAACTGAAACTAATTTTCAGCGGTTTTGCTAGTATTTTGGTGATGGTTTTAAGCATGAAGGGTGAGGGCATAGCATTGCCTCTATCTTTAAATCTTATGTTATTTCTTTTAGCTACTCCTGTTCAGTTTTATTGCGGTGGTCAATTTTATCGTGGTGCAATCAATGGCATTCGTCATGGATATGCCGATATGAACACATTGATCGCGGTAGGAACTTCTGCCGCCTATCTCTACAGCACGGTGGCGACATTTCTTTCTTCATGGATTCGTATTGCAGATGAAAAAGTGGAGGTGTATTTCGATACCTCGGTAATGATTATTGCCTTGGTTCTATTGGGGCGATGGATGGAATCGAGCGCCAAACGAAGTGCCTCGAACGCCATCAAGAAGCTGATGCAATTGCAACCGCGAACGGCTACAGTAGAACGACAAGGGGAAGAGATAGAAATCAGCATTGCGGAACTGATTGAGGGAGATCGTGTCTGGGTGCGCCCTGGAGAACAAATTCCTGTGGATGGAAAAATATTTGAAGGTAACTCATCTATTG
>DUZG01000054.1 GCA_013349585.1 Nitrospinota bacterium
ACAAATCCGTCAGCATTTTGAAAGCCGCACCGCCGAATGCTGCATCATCCAACTCTAGATTCTGCACCATGGTGCCCATGGCACCATCTAGAACAAGAACCTGCTTTCCTAAAACATCCTCAAATTTCATATTGAACTCATTATTTTGTAATTATAAAAAAGGAAGTAAATTCCCCCCTGATAAGGGGGGTTGAGGGGGTTTAGACAATGCTTTCCGCACATTCATACATACCCGCGCATTAATTCAAGCTAACTCTAAGCATACCTCATGCAGTCAAATTACTAGGAAATTAACATGTTTTCAATGACATTATTCTAAATTTCCCAGCTGTAGAGGTTGAGCTAGGAGGGGAGGGCCTCAAATCAAACCACCGTTTTTTGTGGTTTTTCAGGTTTGATTCCAAAAATCCGTTCCATAAAAGACGGTCGATCTTTAGCGCAACGAAAACCAATATCTTTTTTATAGGCTAACGGTCCTATATGTTCTCGAAAAGAGGCGCGGGATTTCATGGCAACCACCTTTAAAAAGTTCTTCTTACTAAAATGTCCCACTCCCATATAAGACATGCCACGAACCACATAATGCTTTTTATCGTAAGCCGGGCTTTTGAATTTGTTATCCGGGTACGGTTCATAATAATCCCAAACCCACTCCCAAACATTGCCAACCATGTCGTGCACCCCATAAGGACTCGCCGCTTTCGGGAAACTGCCGACCGGTTTTAATCCTTGACCAGTTTTGTTTCTTGGGGAGGTGGCCAAGTTAGCAACCCCTGTTTTAAAATTGTCTCCCCACGGGTAAATGAACCCGGCGCGTCCGCGTGCCGCTTTCTCCCATTCTATCTCTTTGGGCAAACGTTTGCCTGCCCATAAGGCATAAGCAGCAGCATCGAAAAAACTGACATAAGTAACGGGAAGATTATCATCCCCTTCAGGAAATTTCTGTCCCCGCCAACTTCGAGGCGGTTTATGATCAGTGGCCTGGCAAAAAATATAGTATTGTAAATTTGTCACCTCATAGCGGTCGATATAGAAACTGGGAATATCTGTCCGCCTTTCAGGCGACTCATCGGCATACCAGGGCTTGTCGAGTCCGAGTGAGAGAGCATGGTTTTCCAGGTCCTCTTCATTGGTACCAATAGTAAACTCTCCTGACGGAATATAAATCATTCCCTCAGGCACATTTTCAAAACACCCCGCCAAAAATATCGGCGAAAGCATTAAAACTAAAATAACTCTTAAAAATTTTTGCGCTTTTATAAACATGGAAACATTAATATCAGTCCCTTTAAGTGACTTAGATCTGAATTACAGGTTGACCGATTTTTCTCTGAATCCGAATGGATGTCCTGAAAAGTTATTAGACTCGGTAAAAGAAGTTGGCATACGTCATCCTATAAGTATTTGTACTGCTAATAAACCCTATAAAATAATCAGCGGGCATAAACGAGTGCAAGCCACTATCAAAGCGGGACTCACCAACATCCCTGCATTTTCAGTTCCCACCATGGACGATGCTCTGGTGACAAACTTGAAAGAAAATTTTGCGCTAAGGCATTATAGCGATATTGAGAAAGGGTGCATTCTCAACAAACTTATCGCAGAAGGAATTGAAGAAGACACCATCATCGATTTGTATATGCCTTTACTAGAATTGGAACGCAGCAAAAAGATTTTCCAGGATCTTATTTTAGCCGAAAAAATAGGTTCCGGATTACAAAAACTTTTGCATCTCTCCAATGTACCCGTCAAAGTTTTTCAGGTTTTTTTCGCATGGGATATTGAAAATCAGGAAGCCGCAGAAACATTTTTTGCAACCACGCGGCCTGGAGTAAATAAATGGCGGGATCTTTTGGAATTAACAGAAGAAATTTCAAGACGAGATGGAATATCTCCAATAGATATCTTTTCTGCTCCAGCCACAATAAAAACCCTGGAAGACAACAGCCTCACACCGCCGCAGAAATATGATCGGGTTCATCAAGCTTTGCGGGAAAAAAGATATCCGGTTTTATCAGATTTAAAAAAGCAGGTACTGCGTGCACTTGATAAAATGAAACTGGATGGGAAAACTCGACTCAAATACGATGACACATTTGAAAGCGATGAAATGAAACTGGAAATAAAATTCCGCGATGAAAGAGAACTATCGCAACAAGTAGAAAAAATTTTTCAAGCGCTACAATCCGGCTCTATCCATAAACTAATTAAAGTTATTAAGGGTGTTTAATAAACTTTATTGTTAGCTCAGAGTTAATTCAAGTTCGCATGAAAGTTTCAAAGCTAAATTTTTTGAATAATTGTCGGAACTGGATGAGATTTATGATTTCACTGGAAATTAATAAAAATCCTTTAATCAATCTACTTTCATTCTTTTTCAAAAAAACCCCAAAACCCCCTTGTCAGGGAGAATCATAAAAAAACTGCATCCAGAAGCTTGAAGGCATTTGTATCGCAGAAAGAGAACAAACCTATTCCCACCGGGCGTGGCCCGGTTAGAAGTAGCGTTTGCGGGGGGGGGGGATGACTTTTTTAAATTCGTTGGGGCCGGTTTTATATTTTTCGTAAAGCTCTTCAAGGTGAGCACGCGACAGAGACAATTCTTTTAACATTTTTTGTTCGGATAAAAATCTCTGGGTTATTATGCAATGGGTGATCGCTTGGACTCCATGTTTGGGACTGTGTTTGATCGCCCGACGCAGAGAAACGATACAATCTTCAAATTTTTTAATTTAAAATAAAGCATCCCCAGCCTGAGATTGGGCATGGAAGCTGTAGGGTTTACAGATATCGCCTGCTTATAATGTTTGATAAACTTTTTTGTATTCTGCAATTTACTGTAAACTTCACCAAAATTGTAATGCGCCTGCACCGTCAGGTTCTTATCGAAGTTTAAAGCGTCTTGGATTTTCCCCAACGCTTTATCATAGCGTCCCAATTCTGCATAACAAATTCTCGTTGATAAATGCGCCGGCCCAAAGTTCGGGATGATTTTCTGATTTCTTCTGGTTTTTCATCCGCCCGTAAGAGTTAGACAGATTGGAATGGGCCTGGCAAAGAGATTTCTTCACTATTTCCCTTTGTGGGTCTAGCCGCATGGCTTCTTTAAGGTGCTCTATAGCATCATCGTCACGGCCCATTTCTATTTGTGCACGATCCAATTGTAAACGTGCGCTTTTGTGCACAGCCTCTATATTTATTACGGCACGTAATGGAGAGATCGCTTCCCCATAGCGATGCATTTCCATATAAACCTCACCGAGGTCGTACAGAATTTTTCTGCAAGGCCTCTTTAAGCCTCTCGGCCAAAGCCTTGAGTTCTGCAGGAGTGCGGACAGAAACATCTTCTTCCGCAAGGCTGTCCTTGCCCCAACTCAACAATTTTTCGATGATACCTTTAAACCAGTTCCGCAACTTATCCATTATTATTTTCTTCGCGTTACCGCGTTTTTGGGGAATATTTAAGGAACTATAATAAAATGTAAGAAAGGTTTTAACTTTTGTAAAATAAATAAATAAGGAAGCTCTATTGCCTCCGTCGCTAGAGGGTTAGCGGCGGAATTTGGTTATCAGATCTTGGACGGTGTTTATGACTCTTTCAACATCGGCTTCTGACATTTTAGGATACAGCGGAAGGGAAAGGGTGCGCTCGGAATAGCTTGAGGCAACTGGGTAGTCTTGCGGCTTGGTATTAAAATTTTCCACATAATAGGGTTGCAAGTGCAAAGCAATATAATGGACGGCAACACCAATACCTGATCCCTGCATGGCATCGAGAAATTCATCTCTGTCACCGATCAACTGTTCGAGCCGCAATGCGATGATATAAATATGGTGGGCATGATCAGAATCCTTATGACGAATCAGGGTTTCCAGTTCTGGAATATCGGCGAAACCACGATCATACATGGCAACATATTTACGGCGGATCTCTAAAAACGTGTCTATTTTTTTTAGTTGATGAATTCCAATCGACGCATTGATATCTGACATATTGCATTTATGCCCAGCCATTTTTTGTTCCCAATGGGTATAGCCCGAATTTCCATATCGTTTCCAGGCATCGCGACTAATACCTTGCAAGCGCATGGTTTGAAACTGCTCGGCTAAATCATCATCATCGGTAACCACCATTCCACCTTCCCCTGTGGTGATATTTTTATTTGCGTAGAAACTGAAAGATGTACTGTTGCCCATGTTACCGACCTTCTTCCCTTTGTATTTTGTTTCGAGGGCATGTGCCGCATCTTCTATCACCAATAAGTTATGTTTCTCTGCCAGAGCATTGATCGTATCCATATCGCAGGGGTGACCTGCAAAATGAACCGGTATGATAGCCCGTGTTCGGGGTGTGATTTTTTCTTCAATTTTTTTGGGATCAATAAGTAAGGTACCAGGCTCAATATCTACCAGAACCGGTTTCATTTTTTGCAGAAGGATTACGTTGGCCGTTGCGGGAAAAGTCATAGGAGTGGTGATGACTTCATCCCCTTCAGGAAAACCCTGCACCTCCAAAGCCAGGTTCAAGCCTGCTGTACAGGAATTTAAAGCTATAGCATGTTTACAACCAATATAATCGCTGAAGGCCTCTTCAAACCTTTTGGTTTTTGGCCCGGTAGTCAACCAGCCGGAGCTTAAGGTATCGGCAACTTCAAGGTGTTCCTCTTCTCCTATCCAAGACTGGTGAAACGGTAAATCAATCTTCATTATTTGGACTCACTGGCTTATTTAACGGCATGGCGGTCGGGATCTGGCATCGCTAATAAACTTTCTGAATCGATGTGGACATAATCTTTTTTCTCCCACGCATCGTTGTTATTTGGGATGAAGTATAACTTGCTCATTCCACCACTAATAGTGGATGTATCGGCAAGAACCGTAATAGCCCATTTACCATCTACTTTTTCCCAATAATCAAAATGTGGGCGCGTCATGTCAAATGAAATATCTTTGCGAACCAAAGCTGGATTGATGCGCTCACGTCCCTTTAATATAATTTTTACCATGGCATATTTACCATCTTTACTAATAGAAATTTTTTCAAGATCGTATTTTTTAACAATAATATAAGGATTATAAAACCACTTGTAATAATGCTTCCTTGGAAACCCCAAAGCATCCTTCTTTTTGAAATTCTTTTTAATATAATTTATAGGTGGGAGCATTCCCCCTGAAATATGCCCCAGCACCCCATTTCGATACCCGGAAAGAAGCCGTCCTTCAAAATATAGAAATTCTTCAACAGAAATTTCTTTTTTATATTTAGGATGCTGGTACTGGTAAGCCCCTCTCAAATCGTTATTCAATCGTTTGTCAAAATATTCATTTTCCAGTTTCTTGAGTTCCTGAGCCTCCTTTAAAACAGCATCGGCCACCGCGGCCCAGCTGGCATTCGCTGCTGAAAAGCTGTCCAGAAAGACCAACCCAAAGAAGAAGTAAACCGTTGTCATTAAAAACTTTTTCATTCCAATTCTCCTGTTCACAAATAAACTCAACCGATCGTAAAAAAAGCCACAAATTATATTTTTAACCATATCCTACATATGGCATTGTTCTATTAACAGCAAATTTCAAATTTTAGTTTAGCCTCCCACTAGCGTGGAAAGCAATAGGTCTCTACCCGTATAGCAAACATTCATCGTTGAGCATTTTTCTAGAGTCCTCCAACTTTTCCTCATGGCGCAGCCTTGTGGATTTTTTCTGCCAACTGTTGCGTGATCCCCGGAATGACCATCAAATCTTCCAGAGAGGCTTTTTGTATGTTTTCCAGGCTACCGAACTGTTTCAGCAGCAGCAGACGACGTTTTTTCCCAATTCCCGGGATCGACTCCAAGGGCGATTCCAGAGTGTTCTTGCTTCGTAACTTACGATGATAGGAAATCGCAAACCGATGCGCTTCATCGCGAATGCGCTGCATTAAAAATCGCGAAGGAGAATTTTCGTGAAAAAGCACGGGGATTTTCCGGTCCGGTAGATAAACTTCATCGGTCGCCAGATTGTTGCGGAACTTCCCTTTGGCAATACAAGCCAGATCGATCCGATCCATAAGATCAAGGGCTTCTAGCACCGCGTGCCCCGCATTCAAATGACCTTTACCTCCATCAATAATTATGAGATTTGGCAAGGGCGCATCTTCATCTAGCAAACGGCTGTAGCGGCGGGTCATCACTTCTCTTAACATGGCATAATCGTCGATGCCTTTGACCGTTGCGATTTTATAACGTCGATATTTGGATTTTTCCGCAAAGGCGTTTTCAAATACCACCATCGACCCCACCGCATGCTCTCCAGAGATATTTGACAAGTCGAACCCTTCAATAACTTCCGGGAAATGTTTCAATCCAAGAGCGGTTTGTAACTCTTCCAGTGAACGGGTTCCCACTTCTCCTTTATCGCGTTCCATTCTCATAGAGAAACTGGCGTTTTCTTCTGCCATTTTAATGAGGTCGCGCTTCTTTCCTATAACAGGTACTTCTAGACGCACACGCGTGCCTTTTTTTTCTGATAACCAGTTGGCAATTAAATCGGCGTCTTCTACAGGGTGCGGTAATAAGATTTCTGCGGGCAACAGGGTCTCTTCAGAATAATATTGTTTAAGAAATGAAGAAAGTGTCTCGTCTTCTTCCATTTCGTTGAGCGACTTCAATTTAAAAATTTTTTCACCCAGCATTTTTCCCGAGCGGATGATCAACACTTGTGCCATTGCCTGATCTTTTTCCGAGCAATAGGCAATCACATCCTGATCTTCCAATGAGGTAGAAATAATTTTCTGCTTATCGAGTACCGTTTGTATCGCAGCTATTTTATCCCGAAGAACAGCTGCCTCTTCGTATCGCGTCTCAACAGATGCAGACTGCATCTGTTCCTTAAGACTCTTCAGTAGAGTTGTATTTTTTCCCTTTAAAAAGAGTGACACATCATCTACCACCTGCGAATATTTTTCAGAGGAAACCAGACCCGCACAGGGTGCAAGGCAACGACCCATTTGATGATTGAGACAGGGGCGCCGCAAAGGCCTTCCATCCAATTTGTCTTTGCTCTGCCGCAGCGGAAAAATTTTGTAAATCAGGCGGATGGTTTCGCGGACCTCCTTCACCATCGTATAAGGACCAAAATAAGTCGCTTTATCTTTTTTGACGCGGCGCACCACCTCTAACCGGGGATAATTTTCCTGTGTGGTCAGACGTAAATAGGGATAATGCTTGTCATCCTTCAACAACACATTGTATTTCGGCTGATGTTTTTTTATAAAATTGCTTTCAAGGATAAGGGCTTCAGCCTCTGTTTTCTTGGTCAAAAACTTGATGTCATCAACCTTGCCCAGAAAGATCCGCGTTCGAGGATGAAGGCTCCTCGAATTTTGAAAATAAGAGCGCACGCGGTTTCTCAAAACCTTGGCCTTGCCTATATAAAGAATTCCCGACTGGCGATCCTTCATGATATAAATTCCGGGAAGCTTGGGAATGTTCTCTATAATATCTTTGATCTTTTTTTCCAGGGGGAACCTCCCGCATGTCAGTAATTTATAACCTTAAAAATATACTCCCATTTGCATGAAGACCGAAAATAATAATAAGCGAGGGTTATGGGGAAGTCGACTGGGCTTCATCCTAGCCGCATCCGGTTCCGCAATTGGGCTCGGCAATGTCTGGAAATTTCCTTATATAGTAGGGGAGAATGGCGGTGGCGCATTCGTACTTATTTATCTCGTCTGCATATTCATCATTGGCACACCTATTATGCTGGCAGAGTTTACACTGGGGCGAAAGACCAACCTGAACCCTGTCGGCGCATTCTCATCCCTCAAACCAAAGTCCTCCTTTATTAGTATTGGTTATATGGGGGTACTTGCCGGTTTCCTCATTCTCTCCTTTTATGGAGTGGTCGGCGGTTGGACGTTCGCGTATGTGGTGAAGTCCGTTACCGGTAGCGTGTTGTCATTCACCTCACCTAAGGAAGCCGGAGCCTTTTTCAACAACTTCATCAGCAATACAGGGGAAATCCTTTTTTATCACGCTCTGTTTATGGGCGTTTGCATTTCCATCGTCCTCAGAGGAATTCATGGCGGCATCGAAAAAACCTGTAATATTTTGATGCCCACTCTAGTTCTATTCCTAATTCTTTTGATGATTCGCTCACTCACTCTAGATGGCGCAATGGAAGGTCTTGCCTTTTACCTGTATCCCGATTTCAGCAAGATCAACGGCAACACGGTGCTTATCGCCTTAGGGCAAGCGTTTTTTTCTCTCAGTCTGGGTATGGGATGCATGATCACCTACGGCAGTTACCTTTCAGATAAAGAAAACCTTCCCTCCTCCACCGTTTATGTGGTGATGTTCGATACTCTGATCGCCTTATTGGTCGGGATGATTATTTTCCCTGCTGTATTCGCGATGGGACTCGAACCAGCAGAAGGCCCAAGTCTGGTTTTCAGCGTTTTGCCCACCGTATTCACCAGCATGCCCATGGGCCATGTGGTTTCTGTCATATTTTTTACTCTGTTAGCAATAGCCGCAATCACCTCTGGCATTTCATTACTCGAAGTGGTGGTCGCGTATTTTATAGATCAGTGTAGATGGCAACGGAAAAAGGCAGTGCTTATTATCGGACTGGCTATTTTTGCATTTGGCATTCCCAGTGGTTTGTCGTTCGGAACCATGGCAGATATGAAACTGGCGGGTATGACCTTCTTCGGCCATGTCGATAACATTGCCTCCAATTACCTGTTGCCATTAGGAGGAATGTTAACGGCAATATTTGTCGGTTGGGTTTGGGGGACTAAAAACGCGCTTGAAGAAATTGAAAAGCATGAAAATATCTTCAAATTCCCATGGGCGCAATGCTGGGAATTCTTGATCCGCTACATCACCCCCGTTACGGTTGGCATTGTTTTTCTCGCCAAGATTCTTCCCTAACAAAGCTGAATCTTGACAAGTATTTCTCTGCTTCCTTCCTGATAATGCCGTCAAGGCGATAGCCTCACGGCCCATTCTTCATCGCCCAGAATTTCGCGCAAGCTCTCAGAAATAACACCAAAGTCCACACTGTCTTCAGCATTATTCTCTGCCTTTTTATAAAGGCGGCATGCCCCTTCCCCATCTCCGAGCTTTTCTATAAAACATTCGGCTAAACCCAAAAGATCACAACAGTCTTTAGCCTCTCCTTCGGCTTTATGATATAGTTCGCTGGCCCACTCCTCGTCACCTAGTTTTGCGAAGACGTTATCTGCAAGCTCATATAAGTCAGAATACTCCTTTGCGTTCTCCTCAGCTTTTTTATAAATTTTGAGCTGCCATTCCTTATCCTCAAGAATTTCTGAAACGCTTTCAGCGAGGTCGCACAATTCACGAATATTTCCGGGGAAACTTTCTGCCTTCTCGAATAATTTTTTCGTCCACTCTCTATCACCAAGAGCTTCAAAAACACTATACGCCAGCCAATTCATGTCGAGACTGCTTTCGGCATGCTCCTCGGCTTTCCTGTAAATTTTTTTAGCCCAGTCCTTATCATTGAGTGCAAGAGCAACACTATAGGCAAGCCAGTTCAAGTCGAGACTGTCTTCGGCCTTTGCTTCGGCTTTTTGATATACCTTTTTAGCCCATTGTCCGTCTCCCGCTTCTGCTAATTGATCTGCAACTTGTTTGAGGTCACAAGCATCATTCGCATTGGCTTCCGCAGTTTTAAATTTACGAGTTAGATACTCATCGTTGTTAAGGGATCTCTCCGAAACCAATGCTTCTTCTTTTTTTGGCTGCTCTTCACTCTCGATAAGCTTTAAATATTCGAGGTAATGGATTTTATCTCCTGCGTAAAGAAAACTTTTTTCGTACTTAGTTTTGGGCAGGTGCTTTCTCTCATAGGAAATACCCTTCTCTTGATTCACATTTTGCAATGAATACTCTGCATTAAAATATTCGAGTATCTCCATAGCATAGGATTCACTATCCGTGGCCAAATAGACGCGACCTTTGGGAGCCAGCTTCTGCGCAATCAAATTTACCAGCTCGGGTTTAATTAGCCGGCGTTTGAAATGTCGTTTCTTAGGCCAAGGGTCGGGGAGATTGATATAAACCGAGTTTAATTCTTCGGATTGAAAGAGGGGGGGAAGTTTTTCCCGGACATCTCCAAAAACAACACGTATATTTTTTAGCTTAGAGGAACGAATACGCGCAAGTAATTTTTGGATGCCGTTCTGGGAAAAGTCTATGCCGATGAAATTACTATCTGGTTCTCGTTTAGCCATGGCGATTAAGAAATCCCCCATACCAAAACCAATTTCAAGCTTTAAAGGATGGCTGTTTCCGAATTGGCTTTGCCAATCCGGATTCTCTTTAACATCAATAAAGCAAGGGTCTTTCACAACGAAAGCTGTGGAAGAGGGTCTGGCAGTCAATAATCCCATGATTAATAGAGCATCAGATTATTTATTTACCTAATAAATCACTGGCTTTTTTAGAAGCATCTTCCATGGCTTTATCCATTTTTACACCTGCTTTTTCGTCTTCGCCTTTTTCTTCACAACCAACGGTCCCGAGTACAGAGACAATTAAAACCAATGCAATTATTAACTTTTTAAAGCTATTCATAATTCGCTTTTCTTCAAAAATATAAAATACAATGTTTATTCAAATCTTATAATAAGCTAAATTGTTCAGTAAGATTCTATTCTGTTCCCAATAAAAATGGAATTTAATTATCATGACTGTAATGCAGCGCTAACGGGCATCGCTTAGACAATTTATTGGATTTAAGACACAATAAATCACTCTAATTCAACCCAAGCAAATATGCTAGGCACACGATCAAAAAAACAGTCTTAATCATCGATGATGAAAAGCCTATTACTTTGTTAATTTTTACAATATTGAAAAACACTTATAAGTAAGAAATTGCTCATGATAGTCATGGAGCAATCAAACAAATTTATAAGTGCCAACCCGATCTGGTCACTTTGGATATCAGTATGCCGGGATTAGAAGGCGATGAATTATTACCCGTTATCCGAGCATGGAAACCCACTATACCTGTTTTGGTTATTTCAGCCAACTACGATTTAGAGACTCAAGAAAAGTGTATTAAAAGGGGATCAACGGGTTTTCTTCCCAAACCTTTTGAAATGAAACATCTATTGAATAATAGTTTAATTTTCGTTGAATTTCAAAATCCAACCGATCAATTTTTCGAGCAATATAATAAGTGAAGTCGAATTAGTCGTCCCTGAAAAATTCGATAGAGCCCATATATAAAGGGTGAAGATGGGTTTTGAGTGTTGTAAAATTGCCGGAAGTTGTTGAATATCTTTCAAAACCCGGTGATTTTATGCAAGCA
>DUZG01000055.1 GCA_013349585.1 Nitrospinota bacterium
GGTTTTGCTTGCATAAAATCACCGGGTTTTGAAAGATATTCAACAACTTCCGGCAATTTTACAACACTCAAAACCCATCTTCACCCTTTATATATGGGCTCTATCGAATTTTTCAGGGACGACGATTTAGGGCGTCTGGTTTTAGCCATGTCTACACCTTTCACCATTCTTTCAGTTTTTATGCGTTGCAAATCTGAAGAGATTCAATTGCATGAGGCTGAGAAAACATATTAGGATTCAGCCATACGGATGTTGGCCAACTACTCCTGAAAAAGTGGAAGCTCCCGGCCTTCCATCAGAATGTTTTAGGGAACCGACATCAATCAGGTTTCTCTATAGACTTGGAATCAGGGATTCTTAATTTCGTAGACCATATACCCAATGACTTGAAGCGGTGAGATAGCGGCGAAGGTTTACCCCCACCTCCTCTTGACCTGGAATTGCGGAAAAAACTTCAGTTGGCTGAGGGTACAAATATTGAAAAGATTAAAGCCGAATTTGAACAACTCTATAGCGCAACCAGTTCGGTATTTTTACAAGCCGCATAAACAGACCACACTCTATCCGATCATTTTTTCAACAAATTTTAATACGTGGAAAACCAAATTAAAAAAATAACCTAAATTTTCTGTTTTAATGTGGTAACACTGGTTCCATTTAAAACACTGATCTTTCCTCCTCACAAAAGTCTCTGACGCTACATTTCCTATCACTCAGCACCCGTTTTTTCTATTATATTTTTTGAGTAGAATGCTATAATTCACTTCTAAGAACTAGCAGCGATAAGCCTTTTATGTCAATTTTTTAAGCTGAAGAAAGGGAGAATAAATGAACAAAAAAACGGTTTTACTAGGAACTATACTTGTACTTTTATTTTCAACTTCGTGCTCCTCAAATGGGGCTGCAGTTCCGAAAGCTTTTCCAGGCTCAGCCGAAATTTTCAAAGTTAATGACGAAGGCTCCGTAGAAGTAAAGGGATACAATATAAAAGATCAATTTTTGCATTGGGTTTTTGTTCGTTGCGACTATTGGAGTGGTTGTTACATGCTTTGTCAGGGACCTGTAAAAACCTGCAAAAGCATAGCGATAAAATCTGATTTGGATGTCACTCACATTCAGACCAATCATACAAAATAAATATGATTCAAGTCTCCACTTAATCATAGGGAGTAATGCCAATACTTATTTTGACATTCGCATTAATTTGAGTCATTCTTAAGATTGATTTGCCCGATGTGTTTAACAGGGAAACACATGGGGTTTTTTATGGATGCCCTGAAAAGGAGGTGATCCTATATGATATCTGACAGTATTAACGGAGCTTCCGGAGTAATTTGTTAACGTCAAGTTAACGGGAGCTCCTGTGCTACTATAGCGCCCCACTTTATTAGTGGGGCGTTTTTTAAAAACTGATTATCCCACCCTTGGTGCTGAAATATTTTTTGCCCCTTGGAAAATCAAATCAAGTTCCTTCGCAATAAAATCATGCCTTTTTTTGATCATTGGATAACCAAAGATAACGCTTATATTTTAGAAGCTTTTTTTGTGTTGGTTTTTGCGTTCCTTGCAGACATTATTCAGAGAAAAATCTTCCGCGGCTTATCTGTTAAGGCTACAAAAACAAAAACCAAATGGGATGATGCTATCCTACTGTCCATCCCAAAACCATTAAGCATTATTATTTGGATCGCCAGTATCGCTTTTGCAGCGGATATAGTTCGGGAAGCACTCAATGCAAAAATTCTTGAAGCTTTTTATCCAATAAGAAATGCAACCATCATTATCGCACTGGGATATTTTCTGACTCTCGCTATTGGACGTATTGAAAAAACATTTCTTTCTGATGGTAAGGGAATCGACCCCACAACCCTCGATGCGTTATCGAAACTTGCGCGCATTTCCGTTTTCATCACTGCAGCTTTAATGATCCTTCAAACTCTAGGGTTCAGCATTTCGGGAGTGCTGGCCTTCGGAGGTATAGGGGGTGTTGCTGTTGGCTTTGCTTCAAAAGACCTGCTATCTAATTTTTTTGGTGGATTCATCATCTATATGGATCGCCCTTTTGCAGTAGGAGATTGGGTTAAATCTCCAGACCGAGAAATTGAAGGCACTGTGGAAAATATTGGCTGGAGGGTTACCCGAATCCGAACCTTTGATAAACGCCCCCTCTATGTTCCAAACTCAGTTTTTTCACATATTGCGGTTGAAAATCCATCTCGAATGTCAAACCGGCGAATAAAAGAAACTATTGGTATTCGTTATGATGATGCTGCCAAGATTAAAAGCATCATAAATCAGATAAAAGAAATGTTAAAAACACACCCAGATATTGACGCAGAAAAAACCCTGATCGTAAACTTCAACTGTTTCGCACCCTCTTCACTGGAATTTTTTATTTACACATTCACCAATACAACCGACTGGATCGATTTTCACGATGTCAAACAAGACGTTCTTTTGAAAATCATTAAGATTGTCGATAAAAATGGTGCTGAGTTTGCTTTCCCAACTTCGACAATACATCTTGCCAATCAAAATATTTTCAAAATTCCAGACTCAAAGGACCGTTAAAACAATCTACTATAGAAATGAAATTAAAAAAAATTCGCATTACGTCAGCCCTGTTTTTTATACCTATCACCTTTTTCGCTTCGATAAGCGGCTGTACCAACCTTGGGCCCACAACGCTGAAGAGCGAGCGTAGCAATTATAATCTCGCGGTTCAAAGGACAAACGATGAGCAGTTGCTGCTCAATCTGGCGCGCTTAAAATATCGCGACACTCCATTTTTTATGGAAGTCAGCAGTGTTGCCTCTCAGTTCACGCTTTCTACTACCGCCAATGCCAGCGCAACTCTTCAGGAAGGAGTGAAAGGCCTTTTTGGCCTTGGAGGTTCTTTCGGGATGACTGAAAAACCCACAGTCACCTACTCCCCCTTACAGGGAGATCAGTTTATTCAACGCGTTCTTTCTCCTTTACCCTTGGAAACCATTACACTTTTGTTTCATTCGGGTTGGAGTGTGGAAAGAATCTTTCGGTTATGTTTTCAAAGAATGAACAATGTGAAAAACGCTCCGGGCGCTTCTGGTCCGACACCAAAAAAAGCACCTCAATTTAAAGAGTTCATTGAGGCGACAAAATATTTAAGAGAACTTCAATCCCAAGACACTTTAAATCTTTTTTTTCAGAAACAAGATGGGGTTCCTCAAATTATTTTACAAATTGATGAAGAAGGGGAAAACCTGGAACCCGCAAATAATTTTGCAAAAGCTCTCAATGTTGAACCAGGCAGAGAGAAATATATCATCACATTTTCTCCGAAGCACAATGAACTTGATCAAATAAGGGTTGTCACTCGATCTCTTTTAGGAATTCTATTTTATCTTTCTCAGGCCGTAGAAGCACCTGAGCAAGACATTAGAGCTGGCAAAGTTACGCGCACGCTTAAATCATCTGGGGAAACATTTGACTGGAGAGAACTTACGGGAGAACTGCTTAGAATTCAATCCAAGCCTAACCGGCCTGAAAACTCAACCTTGATGGTTTTTTATCGAAACACATGGTTTTACATTGACGACTCGGACCTTAAATCCAAATCAACTTTTTCCCTTTTATCACAAATTTTTTCCCTGCAAGCCGGTAAGATAAAAGACAACAGCCCGGTTCTCACACTCGGAGTGGGGCAATAACCCACATTAACTCTTAGGATCACTCAACCCGCGTTGAAACAATTCAAGCGCTTCTTTTATCCTTCCGACAACAAATTTTTTATCGGTTGGATCTGCCGTCCCGTTATCTATAGAAATCACAATATGCTTTTCATGCAGACTTGCGTTTTGTATGAAAGCTGAAACCTTTTCAGCAATAACAAATCCCGTTCCACGAACAAGCTCCTCTTGAATCGCTTTGGGATTATTCTTTACTGGTAATCCATCCTTATTAAATAATTGAGACATGTGTTTATTTGATTATTTATTAATAATTTTCCCAACACTAATTTACAACACTTAACGAACGCATAGCGAAAAACAAACATTCCCACAAATCAAACAACAAGGTTTATGTTTTCCATCCCTTTGCATGGAATGCTTTTAAATGGATGGCATCGAAACCTTGACTGAAACCCGAAAGCTTTATAAAGATTTGCCTATCATCATGTTCAGCACTCTGACAGAAAGAGGCGGATCTGAAAATTTAGAGGCCTTGTCATTCGGAGCCATCGATTACGTTACCAAGCCCGCCAATGTTGGTAGTATTTCCATCGCTAAACAGCGAAATCGCGATGAGTTAATCCCAAAAATAAAAATGTTTTGTGCGGGAAAGGCTGTAACTAAAACTCCTGTTGCAGCAATCCCAATGACGGTTGCAAAAACTGAAGCGCCTGTTACTAAAAAACACTTCCGCCCCCGGGCCCACCAACCAGAAAATATATATAGTTGTAATTGGTGTCTCAACTGGAGACTCCAATGCTTTAGCAGAATTATTTCCTACCCTTCCTGGGGATCTTCCCGTACCCATAGTTTTGGTGCAACATATGCCTCATTTTTTACAAAACTTTTGGCTGAAAGGTTATCGAGTAAATCGCCTGCAGATATTCAGGAGGAAAAAGCTGAGGAATAAAACCTTATTTTTCAAATACTAATAATGACAATTCATAATCCTAAAAAATAAGCCACCGGTATTATAAAATATTCATTAAAATTTAATGCCTTTAATTTTCTCTTTCAGCTGCATAGCATTAAAGGGTTTTACTATATACTTATTCACCCCTGCTTGAACCGCTTCCATAATTTTTTCTTTATCTGCTTCCTAAGTAACCATGATAAAAGCAGTTCCCTTTAAATTAGCATCTGCCCTAACAGCTTTAAGAAATTCCAAACCCGTCATATTCGGCATATTCCAATCCGACATGATTAAATTTACCGGCTTTTCACCTGCTTTCTTGAGTCCCACGGCCCCATCTACAGCTTCAAACAGCTCACTAAACTCAAGCTCTTTCAGGTTTTTTAATAATTTGCCGCATTACCGCAGAATCATCCACCACTAGAACTTTTTTACCTTCAAACCCCATGTCGTTGTTCTTTTTTCACAATAAAGTTAAAACAATGCCCGAACATCATGCTCAAGCGGTTTAACCTAAATAAGCCAAAATCAATAAATTGTGGATTGTAACTCTACACTATATTAAATACACCACTAATATAAATAGCAAATCAAGATACGTTCATCATTGTGTAACATTCGCAAACAACCCACCATTGAACCGGTTACCGGAATCCAATAGTCCGTTATACCCCCACCACCCTAGGTTCTACTTTTTCATAAAGAGTATCACGCTCCACAGGGTTTCGACCCGCTTCAATAATCATACTTATGATTTGATCTTGATGGAAAATCTGATCCGTTGCCGCTCCAGCAGCATGAATAATTTTTTCCTCAACAACCGTACCATCCATATCATCAGCACCAAAAGATTGCGCTAATTGAGCAATCTTGGGAGTGATCATGATCCAGAAAGCTTTAATATGTGGAAAATTATCCAACATCAATCTCGACACCGCCAAAGCCCTAAGGTCGAGCTGGCCCGGCGTGGTCTTTAAAAAATCCAAAACCGTATTCTCCGGATGAAAGGCCAGTGGAATGAAAGTAACAAAACCATTTGTCCTGTCCTGCAGATCCCGCAACTGAACTAAGTGGTCGGCCCTTTCTTCCACAGTCTCTAAATGACCGTATAACATGGTCGCATTACTTTTTAATCCCAAACCATGTGCCGCCTCATGAACATTCAGCCAGTCCTCAGCAATTAATTTTTCACCACAAATTTTCCTGCGAACTCTTTTCGCGAAAATTTCAGCACCACCACCAGGGATAGACCCAAGGCCAGCATCTTTAAGTATCATCAAGGTTTCATTAAGGGGTAGATTTGCCAGTTCAGCCAGATAACCTAATTCAATAGCCGTGAACGCCTGGATATGAACCTCGGGAAATCGTTCTTTTAATCCCTTCAGCATGTCCAGATAATATTCAAATGGTAGATCGGGGTGGAGCCCCCCAACAATATGAAACTCGCTGACATCGCCGCCATTATATTTTTCTGCATCCAAAAAAATATCATCCAAAGATTTTTCATATGCATGTGGGTGATCTTCCTTCACACCAAATGCACAAAACTGGCAACTGTGAATACAAATATTAGTAGGGTTGATATGACGGTTATGAATGAAATAAGTTTTATCCCCATTCATCCTTTCGCGAACTTGATTCGCCAAATAACCGACACCCAGAAGGTCCGAAGTTTTCCAAAGCGTCACGCAGTCATCGAAAGATAATCGTTCCCGGGAACTTACTTTTTCAAAAATGGGACTTAATTTTTTGTCTTCGAACTCAAAAAGCATAAAAGGTCACACCTGTTAAATTAATTATAGCGAGGGGAAAATTATACTAGATTATTTAGTCATTAATGAGAACTGTTTTCACTAAAAAACACCACAGTTCAACACGCATTTAAACCTCTCTAGCTCTATTAAGCGCGTATCGTGCTTTCAAACTAACTATCTCTGACCAATTGAGCAACCCTTCCTTTGATCTCGAACCAATTGCACGTGTTAATATTTTAATATGATTCCCTTCCGAAGACGGTATGTCAATAAAAATTTCAATACCATACAAATTCAGTTGAATTTTGGGAATAAGATGATTTTTAGTAGCCCACCCAAATTTATCTGAATCGCAGGCAAATATGCTACTCACTATCTGCATTTACCTTTACCCTGTTTGCTTTATTTCTTCAAAACCACGTGCAGTCCAGAATGATAAAAACCATAAGGCCGACACTGATAGTTCCATTTACATTAAAAAATGCCATATTGACTTTAGAGAGGTCATCTGGGCGCACCAACGAATGTTCATAAACCAATAGTCCCGTGACAATCACCACCCCGGCACCATACAAAATCCCCAATTCGCTAACCGGCTGTAAAAGCGCAAATAGCAAAACTATCATCAAACCATGCGAAGCAAACGCAATGCGCAACGCATTTTCAACACCAAATTTCTGAGGAATAGAGTTTAATTTATTTTCGCGATCAAACTCCATATCCATGCAAGAATAGAGAATATCGAACCCTACCAACCAGAAAATTACCGCCGCCCCCAACAGTAAAGAAATAAAAGAAATCTCTTCACGAATCGCTACCCAAGCCCCCACCGGCGCAATCGAAATGGCGAGTCCCAACCAGAAATGCGAATAAGCAGTAAACCGTTTGGTTAACGAATAAAAAAATACAATCACCAACGCAACGGGCGATAAATAAAGCGCGAGACTATTCAACATCCCTGCAGCAAAGATAAAAAGCGCAGAAGAGGTTATCAAAAACAGCCAGTAGCTTTTCACATCGACACGACCGGAAGGTAACGCTCGCCCCTGTGTACGCGGATTATCCACATCAAACCGAGCATCGACAATGCGGTTAAACGCCATAGCCGCGCTCCGCGCTCCCACCATGCAAACAAACATCCACATCATTTTCGTAGCTTCAGGCATTCCCCCTGCAGCAATGAAAGCGCTCATAACTGCAAACGGCAATGCAAAGACCGTGTGTTGAAATTTAATATCCGCGAATATAGCTGAAAGTTTAGCCAGCAAAAACATCCTCCTAATCACTTACCCGGTCTACAAAAAAAATATGCTACATTAAACAGCTTAACCAAAAACCCCACATCTTAAATTAAATGAAAAATTACAGACAACTCCTAATACTTCTCGTACCTTATAAAAAAGCACTGTACGTTGGGGCCTTCTGTCTCATCATTGCCTCATTGACGAACCTTGCAGTCCCTCTCTATATCAAAAAACTAGTGGATGTCGTCATGGTTGAAAAAAACATGGCACTGATGAACAACCTGACGCTCAGCATTGCCGGACTCTTCCTTCTTCAACTGATATTCTCCACCGCACATAATTATTTATTTGATCTGACCGAAAAACGCGCCATCAGCGATTTTCGCATCAAGCTGTTCAAACACCTGCATACGCTTTCACTCAGTTTTTTCGTCAAACGCCGCACAGGTGAAATCGTCTCGCGCATGACCAACGATATCACCACTATCGAAAACAT
Source organism: Nitrospinota bacterium (assembly GCA_013349585.1). Lineage (GTDB taxonomy): Bacteria > Nitrospinota > Nitrospinia > Nitrospinales > VA-1 > UBA8687. The sequence goes on from DUZG01000055.1 coordinate 8,118, forward strand.
TGTGACCGATCTTCCCGCAACACTGCTACAGCAATCGATTCGCCTGTTCGGTGGAATCATTATCATCACCTATATGAACTGGAAGCTGACCTGTTTGATTCTCGTTCTCGCGCCGGTTCTTGTATTGTTCGCGAGAACGTTTGGACGAAAACTAAAAAAGCTGTCGACCGAAATTCAAGACAAGCTCGCCACCTCCACAACCATACTCGAAGAAAATATTTCCTGCATACAGGTCGTCAAATCTTTCGTGCGTAGCAAACTGGAAAACGAATGCTTTGGCAACGCCATTGAAGACAGTTTTCAGTCCGCCAAAAAACGTGTGATTATCTCGTCCTTTTTTGGTCCAAGTATCGGGTTCATCGCCTTCAGCACATCACTTGCTTTACTTTGGTATGGAGGACGCGAAGTTATTCTCGGAGAAATCAGTCCAGGAGAGCTCATCGCCTTCATCCTTTATGCCACCATTATCGCCGGACCGATGGGGAGTTTCGCACGCCTATACGCACGCATGCAAGAAGGAATCGGTGCCAGCAAACGGGTTTTTGAAATCCTCGCAATGGAAGGCGAAGTTCGTGACTTGCCAGAAGCCAAACCTTTAGCGCGTATTGAAGGCAAAGTAGAGCTCGATGACGTCCATTTCCATTATCGCGATGATCAAGAAGTGATTAAAGGCATCAGCTTCACCGTCGAACCAGGACAAACAATAGCATTGGTAGGCCCCAGCGGCGCAGGTAAAAGCACGCTAGTTCAACTGCTGCACCGATTTTATGATCCGATAAAAGGTGAGATACGCATCGACGATGTTCCGTTGAAGTCTGTACAACAAGCCAGTTATTGGGAGCAAATCGGAATCGTCCCACAAGAAACGATTCTGTTTGGCGGAACAATTTTAGAAAATATTGAGTACGCCAAACCCGGTGTGTCTAAAGAAGAAGTTATTGAAGCCGCAAAAGCCGCGAACGCCCATAACTTCATAATGGAAACACCCGAAGGATACGAAACCATCGTCGGCGAAAAAGGCATCCGCCTTTCAGCAGGGCAAAGACAACGCATCGCCATTGCCCGCGCCATATTAAAAAATCCGCGCATCCTGATTCTAGACGAAGCCACATCGGCGTTGGATAACGAATCCGAACTCCTAATTCAGGATGCACTGGAAAGACTGATGCAAGGCCGCACCTCATTTATCATCGCGCATCGACTATCTACCATCCACAATGCCGAACACATTATCGTTCTGGATAAAGGGAAAATTATCGAAAACGGTAACCACGCTCAACTGATGGAAGAAAAAGGCTTGTACCACAAACTCTATACCCTCAAGAGCCTACAAATGGTCGAGGGGGAAAAATTAAAAACAGACTAGCGCCATTCAACTTACTAGCCCAACTTGCCTTCCATACCCATAAATCACTGTAAAACATAGCCTTTAAATAAAAAATAAAAGGATCTTTACATCCATAGCTACCCCTAACAGACTAGTCTAATTAGAAATGACAAGCATATCTTTTTATCTAATATATAAATTTCGGGAGGTGGGTATGAACAGCATCCCAATAGCGCAAAACGACATTCAATCCCCAACCGGATATTCGGCTGTTGGTCAATTATTTTTTTATAACAAGGCGCTCCAAGACGAACTGCTCTCCCCAGTTTTTGATCACGTAATATCAGAATGGGAACACCACTTGCCGATCATGTACCAGTTCTGGGCAAGACTGTTGCTCGGTTCCACCCACTAAGACGGTAACCTTGACCAGTCCAAGCTTTCGAAGTAAAGCCATATACCGCGTCTAAAGGGACAGAATAAACATCCTACTCTCGGTCTTGAGATGTCGGATCGTCACCCTTAAAGGCATATCGGGTTTGCGCCCTTAATATAAGCTCGCCTTTATGCGGAATGAGACCCAAGGTCACTATTTATAGGTAAAGAATAACTATCGCTCGCGACTAGCAATACCAAAACTGCGCAAGCAAAAAGATTAAAGACACTTCGTAAAATAAACATAAGAATCTTCCATTTTAATAGAGGAGTAAAACCAGCCCTCTCACGTTTAATTATAAATCGAGAATTAAAAAAGAATTAAACGGAAGTTTTTAAATACGAAGGATAGAATTCGAAAGATAGAGAGGCAGAGTTCGCTGTTTGGCGCCCGCATCTTTTGCGGGGAAAAATTGAAATCCTTTTGGGGATTCTTTTTTAAGGGAGGCAACAAGAAAAACGTAATTACATCCTATTATACTCCACAACAACAGACAATGATTCGGACTTTTTATCAGCAATCAAGCAACTATAATTCTTGCATTGGGTCGAGCTCGACTTAGCACCTGTTTTGGATTTAGCCTGAGGCGACGCTTCCATAATTATCTCGCAGTTTATCTTGCAGCAGATTTTCGCTTTGGCGAAAGACACCGATGGTAAAATTGGGACCACCAAAGAAAAAAAACAGGATGGCAAAGACAACTTTAAGGAATATAAAAGTTATTTTCATAATCCAAGAGTACACACCTTCACTTAAAACAATGTCAACTCCTCTACGTAAAACAACCTATGATTCCACCAAATAAATTCACATGCTGAGGTCCAATTTTAATATGACCGGAAAATCCAAAATACATAGCCCACCTGAATAACCATACGTGAAGCACTAATGAAAGAAATAAAACAATATAAGCATTGTTTTTCATGAGGTTAGAAGTAATATTAGCCAAATTACAAAAATAATGACAAATTAATAAAAGAAAACAAATTTTTATTGAATATAACTCTTGCATTTCAAATGCTCACGGTCTATTATCACGACAGTTGATGAATTTGCCTGACAATCTTTATCTGAAAGTTTTTTCCGGATAGATTTGGGAAAAGGTTTTCA
>DUZG01000056.1 GCA_013349585.1 Nitrospinota bacterium
AAACTACATCATGGATCAACTTAACCATCGACTCAGAAAAACTCTTGGTTTCAAAAGTCCATATGAGCTATTCTTCAAAAAGAATACTTTACTAACTGTTGCACTTCATACTTGAATTCACCTGATTTTGTAGCCCCACCAAACTTAATTTAGTGCTTATGGAGAGAATTCGAGATAGGATAATTGGAGAGATCGTTGTGATTTGGGGGATTTTGGGTTTTCCGCCCAAAAAAGCTTGATGCCATTTCCATAGAAATCTTTCCCTTGATATAAATGTGCTTTGTTGGGGGGTGCATTTTTAGGAACCTTAAATTTAGAAAATGATCGATACGTTTCACCGCAAGGTTATTCGTATTATCAGAAGGCTCCCAGCGAACTAAAACTTTTTTCAATCTGTTATCTGTGTTTGGAAAAAATATTAAACGGAAGCCTCGTCCCCGTTTGCAGACACTCTAGTGGTAGAAATGTTAAGAATATTTCCTTGTAGTCCCGAGGTTCCTATCATGGACTCATCAACTTTAAATTTCTTTTGAATCGCATTTTTTACTTTTGAGATATTCATTCCAAAACGCGCCAGACAAAAACCTTTTAAGCCAAGTTCTTTAGCCTTTTTTGTAAGGGCGGGGACTTCAGTCTTGGTTTTCTGATGCGGCGTAGAAGCTGTCGTAATATTTTTATTTGCTGGGTATTGAGGCCGTTTCAGGTTCGGTGATTGCGACAGGTTGATCTTCCAACTCAGATTGGCTGTCTTGGACCGATACTAAAATATTGCCAAATTTTTTTATGAATGCAGTCGTGATCCTGATCGGACTATTTCCTTCTGAATCCCAACTATAAAGTCCGTTCCCTATAAAAAATATAGGGGCACCATTTATGAATACAAATTCGGGGAAAGCTTCACCCGTTACAGAAGGAATACTTTTTATTGCATCCTGAAGTGTTGATTTGACCGATCCTAAACCGGATCCCAATTCTACCTCTACCATAAAGTAATCGATGATCGTGATTTCTTCGCGCTTGTTTTCTGGGATGGACTCATAATAAGTAGGTACGGTTTTGGTTATATCAGTTTTTTTAATCGCGGCGGATTGGGATGGAATTCGAATTGTGATTTCACCAAACTCACGAATATATTTTGTGGTCAAACGGACGCGGTATTCCCCCTCATCATCCCAGGCATAAAGCCCTTTACGAATGTGATAGACCTTTTCCTTATTCACATAAACCACATCCGGTTCTGTTTTTCCATTAACTAAGGGAATGCTTGCCACTGCATCGAGAATCGTGGAGGTGACCGAATGCTGGTCGGGGCCGAGTCCCACCTTCACCGAATAATTATCGATGACTGTGATTTCTTCACGTTTGTTCTCTTCGAGATTGTTGAGGAAAGTAGATGCGGTTTTAGAGAGGGTGGCTATCGATTGACCGTTTACCGGCAACGAAAACAGAAAAATAAAAACCAATACAAAAATTTGAGCCATAAGTTGTAAAGATCTTTCTTGAGGAGGGCAACCTTGTAGTCTGTCCCTACCGCAAGTAGTGGTAAGCCATAAAGGATTAGAATCTCCGACCTACGGTTCCGGAAACCGCCAATCTATCAAGCTGAGCTATGGGCGCATGATATTAAATTATGCTTCTTTGTGCACAGCCTTCTTCAAACCCGGCTACGTTTCCTACTTGTCGATTCAGTTCTACGCCAAATTCTTTTATCATCTTCAGACGAATGCTCCACCACTTGGCTTCGGCTTGGACTTCTTCATCTGCTCCGCTTGCTAAAGCAACTTTATGAATTTTGGTGACTCCATCTACCGCAATTTTTAATCCTTCGATGACCTTCAGTCCCTGTTCTTCCATAGCCTGCATGGGGTCAGCGACCAATTGCTTTTTGAAGGTTTCATCCGTGATGGCTTTTGCAGCGATTGCTTTCCATTTATCATCCAGCTCTTTTTTGCGGATGGGGTTGATTGGGTGTGTGGTGCCACTTGCGCCGATAATCTCATTCATATTTAAATCCTTTCCGGCATCCACTGGCCGGGCAAAGTTAATTAGGTAAGTTAAAATAATACCCGATTCCAGTAGGGTTGACCAGCCTGGATTGGGCGCAAAGCCAGATGAATTAGCTAGAAATAGAGAAGGAGTATTTATTCTGGGGTAGCTTTGATGATTTCTTCGGCCCTTTTTAAGGCTTCATCGAGTTTGTCTGTATAGGTGCCGCCCGCCTGTGCCATGTCGGGGCGACCGCCACCACTGCCTCCTACGATCGTGGCGATTTCTTTGATGATGTTGCCGGCATGAAACCTATGCGTCAGATCTTTGGTTACTCCTGCGGCCATGGCTACTTTTCCGTCTGCGACAGACCCTGCAACTATGATACCCGACTTGAGCTTGTTTTTTGCGTTATCGATATAGGTCCGCAGAGTTTTGGCATCAGTATTCTCAAGGTTTTTTATTAAAAGAGAAGTGTCACCGATTTTCCGTATGTCATCTTCACTAGAAGAATCACTACCACTTACCATTTTTTGTTTTAAGGATGTGATCTCTTTTTCTAACTCGCGATTTTTCTCCAGAAGTTTTTTAACCTTTGCAAGCTCTTCATTGGTTGGAGCCTTTAGAATAGAACGTATCGCCGCAAGGGATTCATATTCGGAATTAATTTTTTTATACGCGGTCCCTCCAGTAACGGCTTCGATGCGTCTGACACCGGATGCAATGCCGCCTTCGGAAACAATTCGGAACAGTCCGATATCGCCGGTTGCCGAAACATGTGTGCCACCGCATAGTTCTTTGCTGAAACCGGGAACGGATACCACGCGAACGCGGTCTCCATATTTTTCTCCAAAGAGAGCCATGGCACCTTCTTTAAGTGCGTCTTCAATTTCCATTTCATTTGTAGAAACCTGAATGTTCTCCCGGATTTTTTCGTTTACCAGAGATTCGACTCGCCCTCTCTCTTTTTCTGTCAAAGGCGAAAAATGAGTATAGTCAAATCGTAGTCGATCCGACGCAACCAGTGAACCGGCCTGCTTGATATGACCACCGAGAACTTCTTTAAGGGCGGCATGTAAAAGATGTGTCGCTGAATGATTTAAGGCTGTGTTTTGCCGAGTGGGTTTGTCAATTTGCAGGGTTAAAGAATCGCCGGTTGCAACTGCCCCCTCTGTAACTTGCCCCTTATGCACGATTAAGCCGGGCAGGGGTTTTATCGCATCCAGTAACTCTATCTGAACACCATCGTTAAAAGCATTTCCCGAATCGCCAACCTGACCACCTGACTCACCATAGAGGGGGGTTCGGTCTACTAGAATTTCTATGCTATCGCCTTTTTTTGCAGAGTCTACTTGTGCTCCGTCTTTCAGGATAGCCAATACTTTTGCTTCACCTTCTGTCGACTTGTAGCCATCAAATTCGGTAGGTGGCGAATTCTGCGCAAACTCCTTGTAAAAGGGAGCGACTTCTTTTTCGCCTGAACCTTTCCACGAGGCCGAGGCTTTTACTTTTTGTTCCTGCATGGCTTTTTCATAGCCTGCCATGTCCATTTCCAGTCCGGCATCTTTTGCGGTCTCTTCTACTAAGTCTGTTGGAAAACCATAGGTGTCGTAAAGCTTGAAAATTTCTTCTCCTGGAATAGAGGTGAGTTTTTCTTTGTGAACCTTTTCTAGAATTTCTTCCAGACGCTGTGTTCCAAAATGCAGGGTACTAGAGAAACTTTCTTCTTCGTTGAGTACGACTCTTTGAATGAAATCGCTGTTGCCAGTTAAATCGGGATAGGCACCCTTAAAGTCTTCGATCACTTTGCTAGTAATTTTGTGGAAGAACGGATTTTTTTGTCCCAGAAGTTTTCCATGTCGCAAAGCGCGACGCATGATTTTTCGTAGAACATATCCGCGGCCTTCATTGGATGGGATGACTCCATCACCAATCAGAAAAGTGGCTGCACGTGCATGGTCGGTCAGTATTCGAAGCGATACATTGACTTCGTCGTCTTTGCCATATTTGCGGCCGGTGATTTTTGCGGATTCATTGATGATCGACATCATGAGATCTGTGTCGTAGTTGGTAGTGCGCCCTTGAACCACGGCAGCCAGGCGTTCCAGTCCCATTCCGGTATCTATGCTGGGTTTGGGGAGGGGTGTCAATTTTCCTGACGCATCGCGGTCGTATTGCATGAATACGAGGTTCCATATTTCAAGGTAACGGTCGCAATCGCATCCAACGGCACAGCTCGCTTTGCCACAACCGATAGCTTTGCCTTGATCGATAAAAATTTCGGAGCAGGGTCCGCAAGGTCCTGTTGGGCCCATCGCCCAGAAGTTGTCTTTTTCTCCCATTCTATGTATCCGCTCTCGCGGCAATTTCATTTCATTCGCCCAAATGTTGAAGGCATCATCATCTTCATTGAATACAGAAATATAGAGACGGTCACGGGGCAATCCGATCACTTCGGTTAGAAATTCCCAGCCATATTGAATGGCTTCGGCCTTAAAATAATCACCAAACGAGAAATTTCCCAGCATTTCAAAGAAGGTATGGTGCCGGGCAGTGCGACCAACCATTTCTAAATCATTATGTTTGCCACCGGCACGTACGCATTTTTGCACACTTACTGCGCGACTGTAATCGCGTTTTTCGTCACCGAGAAACACATCCTTAAACTGAACCATGCCTGCATTTGTAAATAACAAAGTGGGGTCATTTTTTGGAACCAGTGGATAACTGGATACAACCGTGTGTTGCCGGTCTTTAAAGTATTGTAAAAATTTAGCGCGAAGTTCCTGGCCTGTCATAATTTTTATGCTCTAGAAATAAATTAAACGATGCCTGCCTTGAGTATGTCGTGCAGGTGAATGATCCCTTGAGCTTTACCTTCTTCGGAAACGATCAGAGATGTTATGGAATGCTCTTCCATTATCTGAACTGCTTTGGCTGCAAGGGTTTTTCTTGCTATGGTCTTGGGATTTTTAGCCATCATGTTTGATGCTTTTAACTGGGTTAGGTCCTTTTCGTTTTCCATCAGTCGTCTTAAGTCGCCATCCGTTATCATACCTTTGAGATTTCCATTGTGGTCTGTAACCAAGGTAACACCGAGTCGTTTTTTTGAAATTTCTCCGATTACCAATCGCGAGTCTGCATCTTCAAAAACTTTTGGAATGGCATCGCCGGAGTGCATCAGATCTTCAACTGTTGTCAATAAACGTCGGCCTAAACTGCCACCGGGATGGTTTTGCGCAAAGTCCTCCTTCCTAACGCCTCGTAGTTCCATGAGGGCGACTGCTAATGCATCGCCTAGAGCGAGGGTCGCCGTCGTGCTGGCTGTAGGAACTAAATCTATCGAACAGGCTTCTTCTTGTACGCTGACATCCAGAACAAAATCACTGCATTTTGCAAGGGTCGATGCGGGTTTTCCTGTCATCGCTACCAGAGTGCAATTTATTCTTTTGAACGAGGGAAGGAGCTTTACAATCTCTTCTGTTTCGCCACTATTTGAAATTGCAATCACGGTGTCATTTTCAACTATCATTCCCAGGTCACCGTGGCTGGCTTCTGCAGCATGTAAAAATAAAGTCGGCAAACCCAGGCTGGAAAAAGTGGCGGCAATCTTATGTCCAATCAACCCGGATTTCCCCATACCGGTGATAATGAGGTGCTGGCATTGATCAATATGGTGAACGACATTAACAAAACTTTCATCGATGCGGTCGACTAAATCTGCCACTGCCTTACTTTCAATCTTCAAAGCTCTGCGGGCCGTATCGATGATACATTGCGATTTCTGTTCCGAGGGTGAACCTTTAGGTGCACGCATAGTTTTTAGGGGACTCGTTTAAGCCTTTTAATTCAATAAGTTTGTAGGTGAATGACAGAGTAATCATATCACAAATGATTAGACACGGTAAAGCCGCGACTTTATACTTGGTTTTTTAATTTTTCAATCGGGTAATTAATGAGTAAGCCAAAATCTTTATATATAATTGATGGTTCTTCCTATATTTTTCGGGCCTATTTTGGGATCAGGCAGTTCCTTTCAACATCCACAGGGTTCCCTACCAATGCGTTATATGGCTTTATCAATATGCTGCAAAAGGTGGTGAAAGATGAGAAGCCAGACTACCTGTGTGTTGCATTTGACAGTAAGGAAAAAACTTTCCGTCATGATATTTATCCCGAGTACAAGGCAAACCGTGATGCGCCGCCTGAAGATTTGGTAAAACAATTTCCCTTTTTTGAACCTCTAGTGGCTGCTTATAACATTGCCAGTGTCCGTGTTCCAGGTTTTGAAGCCGATGATATCATTGGTACTCTAGCTCTGAAAGGGGCTAAGGCTGGATATAGTGTGGTCATTGTCAGCGGCGACAAAGATATGATGCAATTGGTAAGTCCAGAAGTCCAAATGCTGGACACCATGAAGAATAAATGGTTCGGTACTAAAGAAGTTGAAGGAAAGTTTGGTGTCCCACCGGAAAAGGTGATTGAGGTTATGGGGTTGATGGGAGATTCCAGTGACCATATTCCTGGAGTAAAAGGGGTTGGTCCTAAAACCGCAATGGAACTCATTCAAAAGTATGGGTCGATTGATGAACTTTATAAATGCATCGATGAAATAGAAAAGAAGAAGCTTAAAGAAAAACTGGTGCAAGACAAAGAACTCGCTCTCTTGAGCCGCAAGTTAGTCACCATCGACACCGGAATGAAGTTGGATTGCTCGTTGGATGATTTCAAAGTTCGTCCCTCTAAAAATGAAGATTTAAAGAAACTATTTTCTGAATTCGAATTTTCTTCAATGTTGACGGGGTTGGAAGAGAGTAATGGAAAAAGCAGTGACGAGAGCAAAGAAATTACAGAATCCATTAAGCAAAATTATGAGACCGTTTTAACGGAAGCGGATTTTAATAAATGGATTGAAAAGCTCAAGAAAAATAAAATATTTGCGTTGGATCTGGAAACAACCAGCCTGCTACCGGTTAAAGCGAGAGCCGTGGGTATTTCCTTTTCATGTGATGCTGGGGAGGCCTGCTACATTCCTCTGGCGCATAGTTACCTCGGAGTGCCGGATCAACTGAGGGTGATGTGGGTTTTTGAAAAACTCAAACCCCTTCTCGAAGATCCAAATATTAAAAAGGTAGGTCAAAATATAAAATACGATTTTATCGTGTTAAAAAATGAAGGGATTCACCTTCAAGGTATTGCCTTCGATACCATGCTCGCTTCTTATCTGTTGAATCCTTCCAGTCGCGGTCATAATCTCGACGCTCTGGCTCTCGAGCATCTGGGCCATACAACCATAAAGTATAAAGATGTGGTGGGTACGGCATCCAAGGAAATTGGTTTTGATGCTGTGGATGTTGAAAGGGCCACCGAATATGCGGCAGAAGACTCAGACATAACCTGGCGTTTATACGGAAAGCTTTCAGCCCTCCTTAAAGGCGATGATCTTAAAATTTTTAAAAAACTGGAACTGCCACTTCTGAAAGTTCTTGGGGATATGGAATTGCAGGGAATGGCTTTAGATAAACCTCACCTGCAAAAGCTTTCTCAAAAAATTCATGAGTTGCTTCTACAGAAGGAAAAAGAGATTTATGAATTAGCCGGAGAACATTTCAATATCAACTCGCCAAAACAGCTTTCGGTAATTCTATTTGAGAAGCTGGAGTTGCCAGTTGTAAAGAAAACCAAAAGCGGTTTCTCTACAGATGTTTCGGTGCTTGAGGAACTTTCATCTGAGCACGAACTCCCTGAAGCCGTTCTTATATACAGGCAGATGGGGAAGCTCAAATCGACTTATGTGGATGCATTGCAGGAAGAAATATTTAATAAAACAGGACGTGTTCACACTTCGTTTAATCAGTCGGTAGCCGCGACAGGGCGATTGAGCAGTAGCAATCCGAATCTGCAGAATATTCCCATACGAACTGAAATGGGACGCGAGATCCGTAAGTCATTTATTACGGAAGGGGATAACAAACTTCTATCCGCTGATTATTCACAAGTAGAGTTGAGAATACTTGCCCATTTATCGGAGGATGAGTCACTGATGGATGCTTTTTTAAATGGAGAAGACATTCACACGCGGACGGCAATGGAAATATTTGGGACTACCGCAAATCGTTTGGATGCTGAAGCGCGGCGTATGGCTAAAGCGGTCAATTTTGGTATCGTTTATGGGTTAAGCGCGTTCGGTTTGTCGCAGCAATTAAAAATTTATCCAAAGGAAGCCAAGAAATTCATTGATCAATATTTCCAGCTTTATAGAAATGTTAAAGTTTATATGGAAAAGACAATTGAAGATGCAAGGCAAACTGGTTACACCCTGACTTTGATGAACCGAAAACGTTATTTGCCTGATCTCAACAGTAAAAACAGGCAGGCAAGGGAAGCGGCGGAAAGAATTGCTATCAATTCTCCGGTACAAGGAAGCGCAGCGGATCTGATCAAGCTTGCAATGATTAATCTGGATAGGGAAATAAAACAGAGAAAGTTGAAATCTCGCATGATTCTGCAAGTACATGATGAGCTGGTATTTGAGTGCCTGCTGGAAGAAGAAGAAGAAATGCGGGAACTTGTCAGAAGAGAAATGGAAGAAGTCATGCCACTTAAGGTTCCCCTGACAGTCGATATGGGATGGGGTGAAAACTGGAATGATGCTCATTAGTTCTTTATGACTGAAAAAAGACTAAAACTAGGACGTGAAGGCGAAAATGCGGTGGGAGCTTATTTGAAAAAGAAGGGCTATCGAATTATCGAGAAAAACTTCCGCTGTAAGTTGGGTGAAATTGACATAATTGCCGACCCAGAATGGGGTAGTGGTGTTTATTGAAGTGAAGGCTAGAGCAGATCATCAATACGGGCATCCTTCTTAATGCTGTAACTCCGGCCAAACAACGAAAAATAATTCAAGTCGCGCAAAGCTTTCTTTCCAAACACCAATTGCTGGAAAAACCGACAAGGTTTGATGTGATTGGTTTGACAGCCGATCCAGGAAGTGCCTTTATAATAAAACTGTTGGAAAATGCTTTTCAGACGGGTTAATAACGTTGTCTTGCTTGTTGACTGTCTGTATGACTGTTTAAGTTGAGTTTTTATATGCAATATTGTTTGATTTTAATGATACTTTTCCGTATTTCCAGCATCATATACTAAGCCAATTTAACGAATTAAAATCAGGAGATATTCCATTGAATTTTATAAAACGTTTTTTTTCAGGTATGAAACAGGAAGATGAGGCTTCTGATCCTGTTAAAGTTACAGTGCCTAGTTCTGAGTCGACGGTGTCGGAACCGGGTGCATCTGAACCGATAGCATCGGAACCTGAGAATGCCGAAGCTACTGCTGGGGAAGAGAGGTTTTCTGATGCACCACCTGCTCCCAGAACGATTTTGCATGCTCCGGCTGCCAAACAGGGGTTATTTCCCGAGAGTTCAGACGAAATTCTGATCAAAGCTCAGCCTTCTCCGACCGGAGACCAATGCATGTTTACCGTAAACCGAGTATTGATGAAAAATTGCTCCTGGTATTTTGATAGTTTTGAAAGTGCCGCAGAATATTCTCTCGCCGAATCCCTTTTCTCTTTAGAAGATGTTGAAACGGTGCTGGTTTGTGAGGCTACGGTGACGGTTACACGAAAAGACAAAACTCTTGTTGACTGGAAGTCTCTAGCAAAAGAAATTGGTACGGCTATTAGAAATGCGGTGGAGGAGGGACAATCTCTTATTGCTGATAAAATAATTTCTACGATACCTTCCGAAGATGTGATTCGAGAGGGAATACAAAAAGTCATTGATGAAGAAGTGAATCCTGGTGTAGCTGGGCACGGTGGGCAAATCAATCTCCTTGCGGTAAAGGGGAACTCCGTGACGATTCAAATGGGGGGAGGGTGTCAGGGTTGCAGTGCTGCCGATCTTACCCTGAAACAAGGAATTCACACTTCTTTTCGAAAAGCTGTGCCTGAGGTAGGAGCCATCTTTGACGAAACCGATCACACTGCGGGATTGAATCCGTTCTTTTCATAAGGGGCCAATAATATGCCAAGAGTACTAACGTTTAAAGTAAACATTGAAACTGGGAAGCAAGGCCCGAATGAACCGGTGAACTTTAGTTTCAACGGCCACACGATGCCCTTTGAGAAAGTAATTGGCTCCAATGAGCCCGATGCAATTTTTGAGGGCAGTTTTGATGTGAACAGCTTTGCGCACAGCCTGGCTCTGGTTGGGCCGGAAAAAGGCAAATGGGAGATTGAAAAAATCAGGGTTGATTACGATTGCGAAGGAGAGAAACCTTATGTAGTTAATTGGGGTGCGGTAACTCTTGATGAAACTACAGAAGTGAACCTCTGGCAAGACCCTCCTGTTCCCGCATTTGATGTTTAATACGCGATTAAAATAAGATTTTCCGGTGGGTAAATTTTGCGTGCAGGTCACCTAGGAGGATGTAGTCTTTCACTGTGATTTCGACCGGGATATAATGTGTGGAACTCCAAACCATTAACTTCCCTGTTTTGCTCTGGAATATTTCCTTAGGTACGGTGATATTCAGCAACAATTCATCCTTTTTTTCTCGTCCTGCTCCAGCTCGGAAAACTTCTTGTTCTGATGAAATATGAACAGAAATTTCATCATGCCCTTTTTCAGGGATCGTTTTTATTTTAAAATGATTGCCTTTAATTAAAGGCCCATAGCTACCATTCCGAACATTGTAAAACGCAGTCAAAATATCATGAAAACTGTTGTCGACAGG
>DUZG01000057.1 GCA_013349585.1 Nitrospinota bacterium
AACAACTTCCGGCAATTTTACAACACTCAAAACCCATCTTCACCCTTTATATATGGGCTCTATCGAATTTTTCAGGGACGACTAACTAACATTCCTAAATTTGGAGGACAGATGCTTAAACTTATCGAATCATTTAAAAGAGTAATGTTTTGTGTGACCCTGGTTAGCTTGTCCCTTTTTATGGGTTTAATAACTATTGTCCAAATGATATAGAAAACTCAATTCATCATTGAGGATATGAAAGCGGAGAAGGCCCAGGCCATTGGGGCGAAATTGAGCAGGGTTATGAAAAACACCTAATGTGCAGAGAAGAAGTGCGGCAGTCGCCCATTAATTTTGAGCAGGCTCCTGAGCTAAAGTTGGGGGGCTTTATATCTTATATTAAAAAGCCCCGTCAACCTGATCAATAATACGCATACCGTTCTATTGAAATACCAAAAAGGAAATTTCGTGGAATGGGAAGATGAAAAGTTTGAATTGCTCCAAATACAATTCCATCACCCTAGTGAGCACACTGTAAATGGAAAAACTTTTCCTATGGAGATTCATTTGGTTCAAAGGTCGGGGGATCATGCATACATAGTGATTGGAGTTTTTGCTAAGTATGGAAAATCAAATGACATCATCCAGCAATTATGGAAAGATATTCCCACCCAAATAGACAAAAAAAACTCTTGTAAAAGATCATCTCATTGATGCGGGAGCTTTATTCGCAGACTCAAAGGAATACTTTTTATATAACGGATCTCTGACGACTCCTCCCTGTACGGAAAAATATTACATGGTTTGTTTTAGAGGAACCTATCGAATTACCTGAAAACAGGTTAAATATTTCGAAAGTTTTATTGACCACAATGCAAGGCCGGTGCAAAAGAAACATCATAGGATAGTGGTGAAACACAAATAGTTATTGAGTATTCGAGTTGTTGAGTAAAGGTGAATTCCCCTGATTCATATAGCGGACAACCATTGATTCCTAAACGATAATTTTTTAGCGATGTGGCTTGTTTTCCAAGCCGCCCCCACATACGCACCTACTGTTTATTTTCTGAAAAAGGGAATGTATCTTGGTGTTCGTTGCTGGTAATTCTTGTAATCGTCACCGAGATAATGCACAAGATCTTTTTCTTCTAAGGGAATCGTGATATAATATATAAATAGTCATCATAAAAGCAAACAACAGATGCCCAACGGTCATCACGGGTGTGGGCCAAAACGTAAGAATCCAGCCGACCATTAGTGGATGGCGTATATACTTATAAATCCCCACCGTGTTGAACTTTTGATGGGTATAGGGCTCTCCCTTCCAATATAAATATACTTGGCGTAACCCAAATAGATCGAAATGGTTAATCAAGAAACTTGAAATTAGAATAAGTCCCCAAACCAAAGCGAATAATAGCCATAGGGCCGTTTATAAACCCCAACCGCTCGCGTCCCAAACCACCCTGGTGATTGATTGCCATTGCCAAAAAAGGATGAAAAATATTATTTTTGAGATGATCACATAAGTGCTTCGGTTCTATAGGCCGGGGAACAAACTGAACCCACCATTCCTTAAAGGCGTTACGGGCCATTACCACATGCTGAAGTCCGAAGGCGAGGATAAGAATAAAATTGATCACTAATGCAGGCCCGTGGTTCACTTCCGCTCCTGAATCGATCGATTTTGGGAAGAGTAGGTTTGCCATGAATCCAATTTAATATAAAAACGCCGCTAAAAAAGTGGGGTATGCAAATAATCCGTAACCAAAAAATAATATCCGTTTCATCAGATATCTCCCTCGAAAAGTTTGTGCACGGAAAACGG
This sequence comes from Nitrospinota bacterium, assembly GCA_013349585.1. Taxonomy (GTDB): domain Bacteria; phylum Nitrospinota; class Nitrospinia; order Nitrospinales; family VA-1; genus UBA8687. Next base: position 1,811 of record DUZG01000057.1, read on the forward strand.
GTAGACCGCTTTGTGGCAAGAATAACGTATTTATAGTAAATTGAAAAGTTTGGGAGTAGGGTATTAAAATTTGGCAGAAGAAGTCAGGAAATGTCAGAATATTTTTCAATCTAACAAAAATATTAAGAAGTCTATTTATGAAAAAGAACGATTCTAATTTTTACTGGTTACACATCCCCATTCTTTTGTTGAAGATAGTAAGGATTCTGACAAAAATACCTTCGGGGCAACCCAAAATGATTCAACTGGATCAATGGGGGAGGTTGATAACAGTTTCAACAGACCCTGTGCAGGGAAGGGTCCGGCTAGATATTATAACTTTGCCGCTATCAGGTATTGAAGGTAGAAAGCTTCCACCCTCAGAAGATTATCAACCGAAATTAGATTTAGGTATAGAAGATTGAGTAACTATTTTGTTAAGGCCTAAGAATATTTAGGTGTAGCAAGGATAGAAGAGCAAACTTATAGCCAATAGTGGGTCTAACCCCTTTTCGGCGCATGAGTTGAGATCATGTAACTTTGATTTTGCGCCTTTTAAAAAGTGTTGGTGCCGAAGAGAAGACTCGAACTTCCACACCCTTTTGGGCACATGAACCTAAATCATGTGCGTCTACCAATTGCAATGACATCCCCTTGGATATACTGAACCCCGCGTCACGCTGTTTTATTGCCCTTTATCACCTGCGACGGTTCGCCGCCTACATACCGACTTTTTCTCGGACTTCGTCCATTAGTTTTGCGTCTATGGTGGTGGCGCCTTTTTCTATAGCGAAATTGATGACTGTCTTTTTAGCCATGCCACGGACGAAGAAAGGAACTTTTTTGATGCGTTGTTCGGCTTCTTCTGTCCATATGAGATCGTCTTCGGGATTTTTGCTTTTCAGTTCTTCTTTAGCTTGAGCTAATGACGAGCTGACTGCGGCCATCGGTGCTTTGCTGACATCGGTTGCGCCACCCATTTCGACACCTAGTTTGCTGACGAATTCGGTTTCGAAATTATTGGTTAACATGGCGATCATATGTCCACATTTTTTGCATTTGAACTTCATCGTTAGGTTTTGTTTTTCTTCCGGCATGATGCCTTCTACCTGTACTTCCATTTTGACATCACAAGGGATACAAAGGAATTTCATTACGCCTCCTGTTGGGTCTATTTTTTAATAAATTTTTCGATATTTTCAACCGTCTCAGCGATAGCTTTGCCGGTAACTGAATCTTTAAACTCGGTGTAGAAAAGTTGCCCTGACTTGCTTTGCGACACGCGTGTGTCGAAAGGGATTTTACCGATATAGGGGATTTTTTTTCTTTCTGATAACTTTTGTACATCTTCACCTTCAAACAGTTTGCCTTCTTTTTCGCAATGCGGGCAAACGTAGGTGGCCATATTTTCGACAAGGCCGATAATGGGCACACCCATTTTGTGGTTCTTGGTGATCGATTTCGTAACAATATGTTGCGACAACATTGAGGGAATGGTAATTTCCACCGCTCCTGCCAATTCTGGGATGAGTGAGCGGATGTTATCTATCCGGTCGCTTCCTGGTGGCATGTCTATGAGCAGGTAGTCTAGATCGCCCCAGTTGGTGTCTGCTAGTAATTCTCGGATGGCGGTTGATTCCATCGTGCTGACCCATACGGCTGTGGCATTGGCTTCTTCTGTCCACATCACCGGTGTGTCGGCGGATTTCAATAGCATGTCCATAGACATGATTTTGATGCCTTGGTGCCCGAGACCTGGCTCTATGCCTTCATCTTTCTTAATAAGCTTGTTATTGCCCACGCCGAGCAAGTGACAAATGCTGGGTCCGTTCAAGTCTGCATCGAGGATTCCTACTTTATATCCCCTATCTGAAAGGCAGGAAGCTATGTTAGCGGTGATGGAGCTTTTCCCCACGCCGCCTTTTCCACTCATTAGTGCTACTTTATGCTTTATTTTGTCGAGCCGGGACCGCAGTTTTGCTCCGAGTTGGGTTACTTGTCCGATAATGTCTGATCCACCATCGCCTACTAGATCATCATATGTTTTCATGGAAAAAAACTCCTGAATTTAAGCTAGAACGTATCCCCGAATTTATGCGGAATTTAACTATTAATAATAAATGAAAACCCCATAATTTAAAAGACTTTCTTTGTTTTTTATGATTTTAGACTATCGCGCAAAAATATATTTTTGTCTGTTATTAATATTTATGTTGACCTTATCTATGAGACTCATTTAAATTAAAAAATTCATTAATGGTAATTGACCATTGTGCAGCGCGTCTCATTTAAATGGAATTGGAATGGATTTAACAGAAGAAGATAAAGCATACATTAAAGAGGAGGAAACTCTTCTCGAGACTACTCTGGAATCTCTTTGTCAGCAGTTGCCACAAGTGCAGGCGGCGACGATAAACGCCAACCAGGCGGCTAGAGAATTGACCAAACAAGTGGTTAATGAGTGGAATGACGAAGAAAGGCAACCTCTTATCTCTGATGAAGCGGTTGCACACTCCATTCTGGATATTCGCAAAAATAGCGATAAGGCCTTACTGGAGTTGATAGAAGAGCCTTATTTTGGCAGGGTTACCACTTTAGAGGACGATGGCAGTGAAGTGTCTTTCCTGATAGGAAAAAAGAGCAATATCGATGCAGGAATTGTCGATTGGCGTAATGGCCCCATTGCCGCCTTGTATTTCAATTATAAGCAAGATGAAGAGTTCTACGAAGTGATCAACGACAGGGAGCGTAATGGCAAGATAAAGATACGGCGATCCTTTAGAGTGGAGAATGGTCATTTGGTACAGATAGATTCCCCTGAAGGCATTTTCCGCCGTAACGAAACGGCCTGGGAGAAGCTGGATGTCGACTCAGAAATTGCTGCGCATCGATCACGTGGAGTTAATGCCAAAGAGAAAAGTTTGCCGAACATTCTTTCTTTAATCACCAAAGACCAATTCGAGATGATCACGACCGACCCGGATCGCCCGGTAATTATCCAGGGATCTGCGGGTTCTGGTAAGACGACGGTTGCTCTGCACCGGCTGGCGTGGTTGCTTCATGAAAATAATTCGACCGTTAAATCAGAAAACACCCGTGTGATTGTTATGAATAAATCGCTGGCTGTTTATGTATCTGCCACCTTGCCTTCGATGGGCATTGATGACGTGCAAACCACCACATTCAATAGCTGGGCTTTATCAATTATCCGCAAGTCCATGCGCACACAACCTTTCTTCAAGTTTCTTACTATTCCTTCTTTTGTTGAAGAGATAAAATTTTCTGAAGAGATATTGAAAGCTCTTAACGGCTTGGTGGAAAAACAAGGAAAGACTCTCGATGAAGAAATCAAAAAAGAATTTTCAAACCGAACCGCTCATCTGGAGAGCTGGGCAAAGAGTAAAGGTAAGCCACTTTTACCCCGGTTGAGAGATTTTAGACACGATGTAAAGATCTCAAAACTCCCAGAAGCTGAAAAACAGCAGAAATTGACATTCGTTAAGAAGCAGTTATCTAATCAGGAAGATTATTTGCAGGACCTTTACAACCTGCTTTCTGATACGGAACATTTGAAGAAATATTTGAAACGCGATTCCAAGTTAGAATCCAACCTTGAATATCTCAAGCGCCTGACCGACAAGAACAGGCTTAAAAAGAATCTCGACTATTTCGATATGTCATTGGTTCTGAGATTGATCCAGATTAAAAATGGGGGTCTGCCAGATGGTGACGGTGGAACCATTTTAATGGATCATATCGTTATTGATGAAGCGCAAGATTTTGGTCCTGTAGAGTTCGCTATCATGATGGATGCGGTGGAAAATAAACATCAGATAACGATTGTCGGAGATGTGGCGCAGAAAATTCTTTCTGCCAGAAAATTTATTGGCTGGAACAAAGTTGTCGAATATCTAGGCTTAGATGATGAAGCCATAATTCAACTGGAAGTTTCTTTCCGTTGTACTGTTCCCATTATGACTCTGGCGCATAAAGTGGCGGGCGATCCTAAAACGGTTGAGGGCAGGGCGGGATCAGCCCCTGAGTGGAAGAAGGTTGATAACTTTGTTGACCTTGTTGAAACGCTTGCCGATTGGTCACGCGGATTACTACGCGCAGACCCTTATAAACTAGTCGCGCTGATATGCCGGTATCCAAAACAGGCTATGGAGTTGAAAGAAGAGATGGAAAACTATTTACCGGGAGAAGTAAGACTCGGCCATAGAGACCAGTTTTCATTTGAACCGGGCGTACTCGTTACGAATATCCATCAGGTTAAAGGGTTGGAGTTCGATTCGGTTGCGTTGGTTGAGCCGGATGAAGAAAATTATCCTGCAAAAAGAGAAGAGAGCCGCAATATGATTTATGTCGGAATCACTCGAACTCAGGAAGACTTGTTGCTGGCAACGATCCGACCATACTCTTCAGTTCTAATGGGACATTAAAAAATACGATTATAATTATGGATAGCCCTCCGACGGGAGATAGCATAAAATATAGAAAAAACGCGTTGAGCAGTTGCAACGCGTTTTTTTGTGAGATATAGAAAAATTCGGGTACTTTAAAAATGAAAAAAAAATATCTTCTGATAATTGAATTTGAAGGCACGGAATACCACGGCTGGCAGGTACAGAAAAATGGAATCACCGTCCAAGAGGTTGTAGAAAAAGCTCTGACCAAAATTACGAAAACTGAAACAACGGTTTTAAGTTCTGGTCGCACCGATGCCGGGGTTCATGCCGAAGGTATGCCGGCGCAGTTTGTTACTGAATCTAAAATGAAACCGTTCGAATTCATGTTTGCCCTAAACAGCCATCTTCCGCTCGATATCACTGTTAGAGAAGTACGCAAAGTTTCCATGGCATTCAATGCGCGTGGGTCTGCGAAAAAAAAACTCTATCGTTATACTATTTTGAATCGCGATCATCCTTCGGCTCTCAATTATCGCCGTTCTTGGTTTATTCCTCACATTCTGGATGTTGCGGCGATGCGCAGAGCCGCAAAGTATTATGTAGGCAGGCATGACTTCACTTCCTTCCGCGCGGGGAATTGCAGCGCTAAATCGCCTATACGAAACCTAGACCGTGTCGAAATTTTCAAGGAAGATGGGTTCCTGAAACTAGAATTTGAAGGCAAAGGGTTTCTAAAACACATGGTGCGCAACCTGGTAGGAACTCTAGTGCATGTGGGAAGAAAACGAATCCCCGCAAGACAGGTTAAAACCATCCTTGAAGCCCGTAACCGGAAAGCCGCCGGTCCCAATGCTCCCGCTCAGGGACTTTGTTTGATTGAGGTGCGTTATTGAGTTGAGGTTGCCGGGGTAGAGAGTTTTTTGCCGTTTGGATTGAAGATATTGAAATGGCCGATGTCGCGTTTCGCCATAGCATATTTTAGTGCGGTCTCCATCACACCCATTCCATAAGTCACGCTGCGGCTAAAGCTGATGGAAGAAGCATCGTCAAAATAGAGTGCAGGGCAAGACACTTCCCCTACATCGAATCCGAAATACAAGGTCTGGCAAAGCATTTGGTTGTCGAATACAAAATCATCGGAATTTTCCAGCATTGGAATCGTCTCCAACACTTTTCGGCTGAATGCCCGATATCCAGTGTGATATTCGGATAATTTTTGATTTATAATCGCGTTTTCCGTCATAGTGAGAAAACGGTTGGATGCATATTTGTAAAAAGGCATTCCCCCCATCAGGGCTTTGTTGCCGAGGATGCGAGACCCAATCACCGCATCAAAAATGCCTTCAGCAATCATTGAAGCCATCGGAGTAATGAGTTTGGGCGTGTACTGATAATCTGGGTGCAGCATGATGACAATATCGGCGCCATGGTTAAGAGCTTTTTGATAACAAGTTTTCTGGTTGCCGCCATAACCTTTATTCTCTGTGTGGACAAAGGTTTTGATCCCCAGTTGTTCAGCTACATGGACTGTTTTATCCTTGCTCGCATCGTCTGTTAAGATAACCTCATCCACGATATCTTTAGGGATTTCATCGTAGGTTTTTTGCAAGGTTTTCTCAGCGTTGTAGGCGGGCATTACAACGCAAACTCTTTTACCGCTTATCATATGATCGTTTCCGTTATTCTTTGAGTTTTGTGTCCGGCGGTTATAATAATATAAAAATAAATTTTTACAACTTACTTTAATTTCCTAACGTTTCTCGATGGTAATATTATCGCTGGTTTGCGATACTTGGCAAAATTTATGATTCAAGAGGAGTTTGATTGCAGATTATGAAAACTGAATTCAATATTGCTGTTTTTCCGGGAGACGGGATTGGTCCCGAAGTGGTCGTTGAGGCCATAAAAATACTTAAAATCATCGAGTCAAAGCTCGGTTTGAAGATAATGTTGAACGAAGCCCCGGTAGGTGGCGCTGGTTATGAAGCTACGGGTCATCCCTTGCCAGATGCCTCGCTGGATATCGCCAAAAAGTCCGATGGAGTACTGCTTGGTGCTGTCGGTGGACCGAAATGGGAGACTATAGACTTTTCTCTGCGCCCGGAACGGGCATTGCTGGGATTGCGTTCGAACTTAGGCCTCTACGCTAATTTGCGCCCGGCGCGTATCTTTCCTGCATTGTTAGACGCATCTACCTTAAAGCGAGAAGTGGTAGAGGGATTGGATCTTCTCGTTGTACGCGAACTGACAGGGGGAATTTACTTTGGAGAGCCTCGGGGAGTGGTTACCAATGATAAGGGCGAGCGTTACGGATTTAATACTCTTGTTTACTCGGAATCCGAGATAGAGAGAATCTCCAAAGTTGCTTTCGATGTAGCGCGAAAAAGAAATGGCAAAGTTTGTTCTGTCGATAAGGCCAATGTATTGGAGGCGACCGGATTCTGGCGCGATATAGTTACAGGTCTCCATTCACAATATTCTGATATTGAGCTCTCTCATATGTATGTCGATAATTGTGCGATGCAGTTGGTCCGCAACCCAAAACAATTTGACGTTATTCTTACCACAAATATGTTTGGAGATATATTGAGTGATGAAGCCTCGATGTTGACAGGTTCAATTGGTATGCTGCCATCAGCCAGTCTGGGTGAGAAATATGCTATGTATGAACCTATTCATGGCAGTGCTCCCGATATAGCAGGTAAGGAACTGGCGAATCCACTGGCAACGATTTTGTCTGTTGGCATGCTGTTCAAATATTCGCTAGAAAAAGAAGAGCCTAATATTTGGATCGAAGAGGCGGTTGAGAAAGTGTTGGGGCAGGGCGTGCGTACCGCAGATATTATGTCTGACGGTATGAAACAAGTGGGGACGAAAGAGATGGGCGATTTGGTGGCTGCTGAGCTGGAGAAGATAAATTGATCGAGAAAAAAGAAAAATATAATGTCGCGGTTGCTGGTGCAACGGGGGCTGTTGGCCGAAAAATGCTTGAGATACTTCAGGAAAGAAACTTTCCGGTAGACCGTCTCAAACTTTTGGCATCGGCTCGTTCTGCTGGCACGTCATTAGAGTTTAAAGGCGAACAAGTCACGGTTGAAGAGTTGCGGCATTATTCGTTTGAAGGTGTGGATATCGCTCTATTCTCAGCTGGAGCTAGTGTCAGTCGTGAATTTGCTCCCTCTGCTGTAAAATCAAACTGTGTGGTTATTGATAATAGTAGTGCCTATCGGATGAAGGCCGATATTCCTTTAGTCGTTCCAGAGGTGAATCCAGATGCGATCGGAGAAGATCCTGGGATCATTGCTAATCCCAACTGTTCCACCATTCAAATGGTGGTTGCTTTGAAACCCATTCACGATAAATTCAAGATCAAGCGAGTGGTGGTTTCCACCTACCAGTCGGTTTCAGGCTCTGGCCAAAAAGCCATTGATGAGCTGAAAAATCAGACTAAGGAATGGTTACAGGGAAACGAATTAAAACCTAATGTATATCCTCATCAAATTGCTTTTAACTGCCTTCCACATATAGATATTTTTTTAGATAATGGATATACAAAAGAAGAGATGAAGATGGTCAACGAGACACGCAAGATTTTCAGTGACGACTCGATTCAAGTATGCCCAACAACGGTGCGGGTGCCAGTTTTCTATTCTCATTCCGAAGCATTGAATGTCGAAACAGAGGGGCCGGTAACTGCATTAGCAGTTAGAGAACTTTTGTCTGCACAAGCCGGGGTTTGTGTTGTCGATGACCCCGAGAATAATCTTTATCCACTGGCAATTGACGGGGAAAATAAAGATGAGGTATTTGTGGGACGCATTCGTGATGATATTTCCCGTGAGCGAGCAGTCAATTTTTGGGTGGTATCTGATAACTTGAGAAAAGGCGCAGCCCTAAATGCTGTTCAAATAGCAGAACTGCTAATTGCCCACCTCTGAACCGTTTCCTGAATTTTCTCTGATTCGACTTCACCGCTTGACAATGATTCCTCATAAGTATATAAAAAAATAGTACCTTACGATATTCATGCGTTGAACTTTTAGCAAAAACTTTCAGTAAAATAAACTTAACAGGACATTCGTTATGGCAGAAGAATCTGGAACTGAAAA
>DUZG01000058.1 GCA_013349585.1 Nitrospinota bacterium
ACTCCATTAGCGAATTAAAGCGTTGGTTTTCATAAGAACCTAACTATGAATCAAAACAGGAAAATTATTAAATACCTACCGCATTTAGGGCTCCTGGCCTTGATCGTTTTTTTAATCACAGACACTGCGCCAATAATCCTATCTGCCTCAAATCCTGAAAAAAGTTCAAAGAAAATGGAAGGCAGTCATAAAGAAGGTAGCCACACTGAAGGTAGCAACGGTCAAGATATTTCACAGAAAGAAAAAGAAAAAAGGATGGGCATTTTCCACTACAACGAAGGCAACAAAAGTTTTAAGGAGGGCCGGTATGATGAGGCCATAGGTAACTATAAAAAAGCACTCCATCATAATAAGACCCTCAAACAGGCCGCTATAAACCTGAGCACAGCTTATATGAAAAACTTAAATTTTGACGAAGCTTTAGAAACCTTAAAGGTGGGAATGGCGCTTGACTCTACAAATCCGCACATCCATTACAACTATGCCTGTTATTACTCCTTAACCGATCAGACTAAAGCCAGTATGGAAAAATTACAGGAAGCGGTTCGTTTGGGATTCACCAATTTCAAGCAGATTGAGACAGACCCTGACTTGGAGAAACTCCGACAATCGCCTGAGTTTAAAAGTGGGACTTTCACGTCAAACACCAAAATTTCATTTGAGTGGAATCAGGGCGACCGCACCCGAGGGATTGATCTTTAATCCTACTTCCCCTTTTAGCAGCGACAACATAGGCTCGCCGATGCATTCCCTTCTCCATCCCTGCAGAAGAAAATTGTCATCCATATTCAGTTTTTGCTCAAAGTGGATAGCGAAGCAGTGTAACCGTTTGCGATCCGCCAGAACACTGGGTTCGATTTTCAATTCTTCAGAACGAATTTGCACAAAGGCAGACAATAGTTCTTCGATGCCGCGCGTGGTGGAATAGCCATCTGACTCCGGCAGTACAGGAAAATCATCTTCAGCAACAGCATCTCCCTTCTCAATCGCTTTTATAATGTCGGATCCACTTTTGCCAATTTCCTTATGGTAGAACCCTCTTAATGACGAAAGCTCTCCTGCTTCACGCGGCATTTTCCGTGCAATTTCCAGCAACGTTTCATCTCGCACAATGGACTTGGCCAGACAGTCTCGAGATACAGCAAGGTTCTCTCTCCAAGCCGCCAGCTCTCTGAGCACTGCAAGATTTTTGGGTTTCAGACTTCGCAGACTTTTAATTTTCAAAAAACGCTTTTGCGGATCGGGCAAAGCAAACGTTTCCGGATCTTCCCAGATTTTAACTTCTCCTGCGACCCAGTCGTTTCTCTTCAATTCTGTCAGTCTCTCGATGAGCTTTTCATAAGCAGGCATGAGATAGCGGACATCATCAATGGCATACTGTATCTGGTTCTCACTTAAAGGGCGCCGGCACCAATCGGTATAAGTTTCTGACTTATGCATGTGCTTGCCCAAAGCTTTTTGTATTAACTTGGCAAATGAAATTTGTGATCCCCAGCCGACAAGAGCAGCGGCAACCTGAGTATCAAACACCGGTGGGATAACCTGCCCACAAAGACGCACCAGAATCTCAAGATCCTGACGGGCTGCGTGAAATACTTTTATTTTGCTGGGATCTTTTAGAATCTCCAGTAATGGAGTCAAATCTTTCACCAGGATGGGATCGATCGCCCCGCACCCCTCTTTTCCCGCAACCTGGATTAGTCCGATACGATGAAAATAGGTTCTTTCACGGACAAACTCTGTATCAACAGCAAGAACATCGGATGATTCCAAGCTCTTACAAAAATCATTTAACTGGTCTAAAGTTGTTATATACATAGATTTTCAAATAAATGGCTAATAAACAAACTATATGTACAAAAACAACAGATTATATTTGATTATAGTCAGTATGGATAGGATTAATAACAACCATTTATGGAATATAAAAAAGGCACAACTACTTAATCGCTGCGCCTCATAAAAACCTATATCACTGCTTAATCATCGATCTTCTAGCTGAAACTCATCTTTTTCATAAATTTTATTAGCCGTGTTGCTGGAACTGCTTTCTTTATCCGTAAAGTCGATCAATTTCTGTTCCCCATCTTTCCAAAATCTATTACTCAGTTTTTTTGGGGATAATACTTTTTTAAGCTCACCTTTGGCGTCAAAAACTTTGACTTCGTGGAACATAACGAGCCTTGCCTCCAAAAAATGTCTTCAATACCTTGTTTTTTAAAGTGCTAATCAAACACTAAAAACAAGATTTACCCTGAAAAACACATTTAGCTTAAGTTTAAACATTTTCGATGTCAAGAAAATAAGATCAATTTTTTCAATGGTTAAGCTTACAATTACCACAAATCGTATAAGGTTTACCCAGGTGATACTTTTACTATCCGTTTGCAAAATATTTAAACATAAAATTCCAATCGATTTCTTTTCAAAAAGTTAACAGGAAAAACATATTTTATTCATCGTTATTTCCATCTAAATTATTGATTTTAAAAAGAAAATATAAGAAAAATCAAATCATGAAAAGACCCGATTTTTCATTGACTTTCAACATTGCATCCCCTATCTTTAGATTGTATTTAAAGGAGCACTTCGATGAGTTTTTCTCCACCTTTTTCCATTGAAAAACGATGAAAATATTGGGAATGGACACATCCTCACCTTCCGGAAGTGTCGCTCTTCTGGATGATAACGATCTCGTTTCCGAGTCATTGATCGAAGGCTCACCCTCCTATTCCGACAAGCTCTTATTTCAGATAAATGCCATGCTCAATGGCTCTGGAACAAAACTAAATGAAATTGACGAGTTTGTCATTACAACGGGTCCGGGGTCATTTACTGGACTAAGAGTGGGAATCAGTTTGCTCAAAGGATTTATTCTGGCGACGGAAAAACCTTTCGCATCGGTGAACACGCTAGAGGCCTATGCAAAAACCATACAACCTGGCCCTTACGTTATTTGTCCGGTTTTGGATGCCAGAAAAAAAGAGGTCTATACCGCTTTGTTCAACTCTGAAAACGATCAATGCGTAAGATCAACTCCCGACCAGGCCATATCAGCAGCCGATTTATGTGACCAAATAAAGCAACCCACTGCATTTGTGGGTAATGGTTTGGATGTTTACAAAGATGTTTTCACATCTCGTCTTAAAGAGAAGTTTGTTCACAACGTGCCCACAAAAAACCAAACTGTTGCAGCCAGCGCAGTTTTAATCGCCAATGTGGAAAAAAATCTGCACTACGACCTGGACTCTCTTATGATTAATTACGTCCGACCGTCTGAAGCAGAATTGAATTATACGGTGCCTAAATAAAGAAGGAGGAATAATGAATATCAATCCCTATTTACTCGAAAAAGTCCAAAAAGAAAATAGAGAGTTTCGTGGTCTCTACCAGGAGCACACCTCGCTCAAAAAAAAGGTTGAAGCGTTAAACAAAAAGAAGCTCCTTACTCCAGAACAAGAAGTAGAAAAGAAAAAACATCAGAAACAAAAACTGAACCTCAAAGATCGAATGGACAAAATTCTGAGCGAATATCAATCAAGCACCAACTAATAATAGGAAACATATGAGGGATGAGCTGATCTCCCTTATAGAAACAAAGGGGGATCTCCTACCCATTCCCGAAGTCCTTATAAACCCTGGAAAAACGCGTTAACGATCCTGACTGCGATGTTTTGGGAATTTCTGCCATCATTGAAACCGAGCCGGTTTTATCAGGACGATTGATCCAGCTTTCCAACAGCGTGCTTTTCGGAGGCGGGCGGGGAAAACCCGTTGATTTTCAGGACTCTGTGATGAGAATGGGCATTAAAATGGTTCTCGACCTCGCCTATACCGTTTCGCTTCCCGGAGTATTCAGAAAACCAAAAGGTTCCAATCAATATAACTTCTGGACTCATTCACTGGATGTCGCTTATCTCACGCGTTCGCTTGCACACATTGTAAAATATCTTATGAGGAAATTGAGTTCGCCTATATGTGTGGACTGATCCACGATGTAGGTATTCTTGTTTTTGATCACCTTATCCCGGATCAATACACTGAATTATTCGAAAACATCAAATCGACCGACCGCACCCTGGCTGAGCATGAAGAAGAAACTTTTGGTATCACCCACGCCGAACTTGGAAAAAGGTTTATTGAAAAGTGGTGGCCGGTTTCTCCCGATATGATACAGGCAATTGGAACACACCATGATGACACAGGCACGGATGGGAACGTAAAACATATTTCACACCTTCTGACCACTGCTAATCTGCTAGCAAACCAGAATGGATTCGGAAACGGAATCGTCCCTGAAGACGCAGCCACCTTTGGAATACGGCATACTCGACAGGCTGGACTTGGATTTCGAAGAACTTGAAATATTAATTGAAAACACGAAAGAAGGATTGGACGCCGCTTAAGCTATTTTTAAAGGAAGTTAAGCCTCGTAAAGTCTTCACGCACTCATCAGGCGCAATAAAAACTTGAAAGATACTGCAGTTTGAGCTGGCGACAAATCTCCGATAACACCTACCAATGTTTCCGCCAACTCAGGCTTCCTCTGCAAAGCTCTTACCACCCGGTCACAAAAAAACCGACTATAAATAAGTTTCTGAAATAATCGACTCAATAAAAACTTCTTATCGAATTCCTGCCTTCTTCTTACCTCGTAGTCTTTAAGGACCTCGTTCGACCAATCTGATTTTTTAAAAGCTTTGTCCGCAACTTCTACGGCGATCTCAGAACTCCGCAAAGAAAGGTAAATTCCTTCACCCGTAAAAGGATCGATGAAACCCATCGCGTCGCCCACCAGCAGCAGTCCGCCACAAGTAACTGGTTTGACGGAAAAAGCCAGCGACTCAATAGAGCGTATCGATTCGATGCATTCGGCATCTTGCAAGATTTTGCGTCGATGACAATTTTGCATCACGGTATCCATATAAAACTTATCCGGCTTTTCGCCATGCATCGATTGACGGTTTACCACCAACACTAAGTTGGCACGGTCTTTTCCCACACTTGAAATACCCGTATAACCAGGACGAGAAACGTGCATATAACAATAATCATCGGCAATTTTCGCCCCCTCCCAGTGTGCTGCCATGGCTATTTTAGTATCCCCCCCAGACTCTTTTTTCAAATCCATTTTTTTAAATGAGAGTGCATTACGACCGCCGGCATCAATCACTAAAGGGGCCTTAAGAGTAAAAGAAGTTTTGTTCTCATCCCATCCACGAACACCGTTAACAAGACCCTCGGCAAACAAAAAATCTGTAACCTTATGTTGTTCTCGAACTTCCACTCCAACTTGTTTCACCTGTTCCATGAAATTGGCATCCAACTCATATCTGGGAACAGACAAACTGGTCGGGCGTGCATCCATCCCCGGCAGTTGCGGATAATCAATCACAATCTCTTCACCTTCATAAGAAGAGATGGCAACGCCTTTCAATCTTTTAGGGGATAAAGCTTCGATGCGGTCAAGGACTCCCAATCGTTTCAGTATAGGGTCCGCTGCTGGACTGATAAATTCACCACAAACCTTGTCTCGCGGAAACTTCGCCTGATCGCAAAGCACCACACGATAACCGAGCCGATTGAGTCCCAATGCAGCCGCGCACCCAGAAGGACCACCACCGATGATGATAACATCTGCCATTAATTTTTCTTACCCAGAAAAGCAATGCGATAGGGAAAATGACGGTGAATCTCAAAAGGTTTTATTTCCGCCTGCATGGCAAGTTCGCGGAATTCGGAAGGGGTGAACGCGTTCATAACAGAGACCGGCGCGTCATAACGGGTGAGACGATTGCGAGTAAAAACTCGCGTCAAAAGGAATATGACCGCATGCGCGATTCGGCTGCGATGCAAATCATTGATCAAAAACCCCAATCGCGCGGATTTGTAAATGGCTTTTATAATTGCGACCGCGTTGTCCCAAGTAAAGTGATGTAACGAAAGATTGTTGACCGCTAAATCGAATCCCTCATCCTTAAAAGGCAATGCAAGGACATCGCATTGCACGAGACGGATTTCAGGGTATTCTTGGATTTCATCTTTCGCCATTTTCAGCATCTTGGCATTGATGTCAATTGCCGTGATTTGAATGGGAATACCCAGCTTACGGGCAATTTTGGCAAGGGCAACCGGTTGGTCTGCCGAACCCGTCGCGGCATCCAGCACAGTGAAAGGACGATCTAACTTATGCTCCTTTAGGAGTTTTCCAGCATGATGAAGTAGAACCCGGTAACCACTTAAATAGCGGTTGACCGTAGCAACATCGTTCAGGCTGTCACGGACTTCCTCATAAGGGGCTTCATCCAGATCCAGCAATTCATCTCGAAGGTTTCGTGGCGGAAAGAAAAGCGATTTCACAGCGGCGGGCTAGTTAAGACTAATCTTTGAAGAAGAAATAAGACTGGCCCGATTGAATCCTCTTCATCGTAAGCTTCAATGCCATACCTTTGAACAAATCGCGAGTAGCGGGAAGCATTATCAGCAGAGCGATCATGTCCGTCACTATTCCTGGTGTAATGAGCAACATACTGCTAAGGCTCATCACGGCATCGTTCAATACCTCATCTGCAGGTGCATCGCGAGATTTGAGAGACCGTTGAATTCTTTCAAAACATTCGTTGCCATAACTCCGACTGACAACAATACCAATCAGAAACGTCAACATGATCAATGAAACCGTATTTATAATACTGAGCAATTCGCTGGTCCATTTCAGCCCGTACAGTTCAATCCCTGTTCCTATTGCAAAAAAAGCGGTGACCGGCAAAAGCATTTCTATATTCCTTAAATAGTCGAAAATCAAAGAGAAACTAAACCATAGCATGGCCCTACCCCACCCGAAAGGGGAAAAACTTCTCATAACAAAAAACATCGACCTTCCTATCAACTTATTTTTTAGTTATACTCAAATTGACGTTTCTCGACTTGTGGAGGATCGGGATGAAGCATTGGATTAAGACAACTTTAGGAATTGGGCTTGCCATAGGTTTATGGCAAGTGTCTGCTGATGCTCGTTTTCTGGATTTAAAAAAACAGGAAAACGTTCCAGCAACTCCTGCACCCATCCCACAAACCAACACAATTACCACTCCACCCAGCACCAGTTACAACTCTGAAGTTGCACCCAAGAGCATCAGCCTGCGATTTGAAAATCTTTCTTTAATTAGTGTTTTGCAAAATATTCAGGAAGAAACGGGCATTTTGTTTTCCATCGATCCCGCTATGGAAACGGTTCCTTTTAGTGCCACCACTCAGGCTGATAATTGGGAAGCCACAGTCCGGGAACTTTTAAAAGGGTTCAGCCGTGTCGAGGTATGGACAGACAACCTTCAAACCAGTCGCGTCTGGGTAATGTCTGGCGAAGAGGTTCAACCTGACAATCGCAATGCAGACATTCGCTTAAGTCGCCAGGCTCCGACACAACAACCAAGAACGCAGAAAAAACCTGGTTTCCGTGTCGCACCTACTCCGGCTCCAGTAACTAATGCGTCGCTACGCATTGAAGATTTACCGCCACATATTCTTTTTGAACCGGGTGTTTTGACATTCTTTAAGTCTAAAGGCATTGCGCTTCCGCAGAACGTGAAAAACATGTTTGGTCCTAACCTAGAAGGATTGCCCGCCAACATGCCTATCTCACCGCATATACTCACCGACCCAACCTTCACCGGGTTCCTTCAGTCCAAAGGAATTTCAACACCACAATCCTAAGAAGGATTAACTTTTCTTTTCTTCACTCCTTTTCAAAGCCAGCAGAAAATCCATAACCCGTTGCAATTGGTCACGCGTAACAAATTGTTCTACATTCTGTTTATCGGCGTTGTCTTTGTGATGGGAATTTTTGAAATTATTTAAGAACTTTTGTTGACCTGTCTCTTTTGCAAATTCGTACACTTGTAATAGCCGCGCCCCTTTATTCCCTCCCCGGCCCTTTAGGCTGTGACAGAACAAGCAGTTGTTTTTATAAACTTCAAATCCTTGACTTGCCTCTTTAGAATCCTTGGCAATTTTTCTAAGCGGCCCATAATAATCACTCAACCTCACAAACTTGAGTTCTCTTATATTCGCTGTTAGAAATCGTTCTGCAAACGGAGGTTCTTTGCCGTCAGAAACAACAACGAGAAGTGGATTCAACCAATCGGGTTTGGATGAGCCGAATCCGAGTTCGATTTTCGTTGCCAGTTGCAAATCATATTTCAGAGCATCGGAAATAGGAAGGATGCCCTGGTAATCGTCAAAGCAGTTGAGCAAAATTGCGTCCTCACCACTTTTCAATTCAAATTGACTGATTATTTTTAAAAGAGAAACCACCTTAAACTCGGCATCGTCGTATTTCATGGCCCGGTCAAAATAAGAACTGAATATTGTCTTCACTCCCAACTTTTCCAATTTGTCGATGGTCCAAAATTCAGAGGAGATTCTGCCAAAACGATCAGAAACTGTGATCCTATAAATCCGCTCAGAACCCGGATCGACAACTTTTTTCTGTTTGGGGGCACAGGCAGAAAAACCAATGGTAACGAAAAATATCAATAAGCCGCAAATTATTTGTCTCACTGGATAAAACCCTTTATGATAAATAGCAGTTTTGAATGACTTACAACTTAACTGGCCCTGCGCCCTTAATTTAACATGGAACAGACACCCACTCTCGAAATCAGCCCAGAAAAGATGGATTTTCGCGCTTACTCCATATCGTGGAATCTAACCAAGCGTTGCAACCTCAATTGCGACCACTGCTATCTCGATGCAGAGTTTCGGGGTGGGCTCAAAACCGATGAACTGAATACAGAGGAATGTTTCCGTGTAATAGACCAGATTGCAGAGGTCAACCCCAATGCCTTCTTAATTTTGACTGGCGGCGAACCCCTTTTAAGACCCGATATCTACGACATTATTCGTTACGCTGCTGACAAAAAGTTCATGGTTGTGCTTGGCACCAACGGCACCATGATCAATCGCGTAAACGCCGAAAAAATAAAAGCTGCGGGAGCACATGGCGTCGGAATCAGCATCGACTCAATGAACCCCGACAAACACAACAAGTTCCGTGGCGTAGATAAAGCCTGGGAACATTCCATGGAAGCATTCGACATTTTGAATGAAGTTGGTGTTGATTTTCTCGTTCAAATGTCTGTTTCTGACATGAACTATAAAGAAATCCCTGATGTAGTTGAGTTCACCGAAAAAATAGGTGCCATTGCATTCAATCTTTACTTCCTGGTTTGCACCGGTCGTGGTCAAGGCAACACCGACATTTCAAACGCCGCTTATGAAGAAGCGTTGAAAATGCTTTATGACCAGCAAATGAAATACAAAGGCAAGCTAATGATCAACTCAAAATGCGCTCCGCAATACAAGCGCGTGGTTTATGAGAATGATCCCGAGTCTGTATACACACGCACCTATTCCGGTGGCTGTCCGGCAGCAACGCATTACAGCCGGATTTCCCCCGAAGGTAATTTAACCCCCTGCCCTTTCATTGAAGAATCAGTGGGCAATCTAAAGTCACGTACCTTCAAAGACCTCTGGGAAAACGCACCGTTAATGATCAAGCTACGCGACAGAAAACAACTTGATGGTAAATGTGGTGCTTGCGAATTCTCTGCTATGTGTTCCGGGTGCCGAGCACGTGCATTTGCCGAAACTGGAAACTATATGGACCCAGACCCTTCCTGCGATTACGAACCCGGTAAGTATGGCGGTAAAGCTATTACCTTAAAAGTCGAAGACACACTTGGACTGGAAGTCGAGTTCCAGACTCAATGGACGCCGGAAGCCAAAGGCAGGTTAGACCGCATCCCCTCTTTCGCACGCGGTATGGTAGTAAAAGGTATCGAGAAATTCGCCGCCGAACGCAACATTCGACTCATTGATGAAGCAGTAGTAAAACAATCGCGTGAAGAAATGATCGAGAAACGCGGTGCGATGTTCCCCTTCCTGAAAAAATTTATCAATTCAGAAGAGAGCTAGCCCGCATATTTCATGAGAAAGAGGTGGCGAATCCCTTTCAAGCCTATAGAATAAGGCTGAGCGACCACTCAACGAAAGGAACACGCCGTGACAGATTATACACCCACCCAACTTAAT